>CAYRFY010000427.1:0-7346 GCA_964423635.1 uncultured Armatimonadia bacterium
TGGCCGTGGCCGTGGCCGTGGCCGTGGCCGTGGCCGTGGCCGTGGCCGTCGCCGTGGCCGTCGCCGTCGCCGTCGCCGTTGACCGGCCGTCGCCGTTGACAGCCGTTGTCGTTGACAGCCGTCGCCATTGACCCGCGACTCGTGACTCGCCGACTCGCCGACTCCCAAAAGGCCCCCATGCTTACACCGCCCCCCCAACCCGCGTATCTTCTCGAGCCGGCGTTCCTGCGCCGGCTGGAGCAGGCTGCCCTGGCTTCCCGCCGCGCGCTGGCCGGACGAGGCAAGGGCGAGCGGCGCTCACCACGGCGCGGGACGTCGGTGGAGTTCTCCGATTTCCGTGCCTATGCGCCCGGTGATGACCTGCGCTATCTGGACTGGAACGCCTTCGCCCGCCTGCGCCGGCTGTTCCTGAAGCTGTTCGTCGAGGAGGAGGACCTCCAGGTCCACATACTCGTGGACACATCGGGCTCCATGGATTTCGGCAACCCGCACAAGCTGCAGTGGGCCAGAGAGGCCGCGGCGGCGCTGGGCTATCTCGGGCTGTGTGGGGGCGACCGGGTGCGGCTGTACGGCTATGCGGATCAGCAGTTCCGCGCTTCCCGGGTGTTCCGGGGCCGCGGGGCTGCGGTGGAGGCCTTTGAGTGGCTATTGCAGCTCCAGGCGGGTGGAGAGACGAAGCTGCGCGCCGGTGTGGACTATCTGGCCCGGAGCCTCACCGGTCCCGGGCTCATCTTCCTGCTTTCGGACTTGCTCACACCGGACTGGGAGTCGGCGCTGGGGCGACTGGCTGTGACCGGCGGGGAGGCGTGTGTACTGCAGCTCATGGCGCCCGAGGAGTCCTCCCCCGGAGGCAGCGGGGACATCGAGATGGTGGATGCGGAGACCGGCGAGACCCGGGAGATCACCATGGGCGCCTCGGTAGTACGGCGCTATGTGAAGGAGCGCGACGAGTTCTTGGCCTCGGTGCGCAATAGCTGCCTGCGCTACGGGTTCCCGTACCTGTTCCAGGAGACCTCAACCCCCGTGCCCGACGCGATTCTGCGCTCGCTGCGGCGGGTGGGGGTGGTGCAATGAGCCTGCTTTATCCGCTTGCTCTGGCGGCTCTGGCGCCACTGGCGGCGGCGATCGTGGTGCTATACCTGCTGAAGCTGCGGCGTCAGCGGGTGCTGGTGTCCTCGGTATTCCTCTGGCAGAGGGCCGTGGACGACCTGCAGGCCAATGCGCCGTTCCAGAAGCTGCGCCGCAATCTGCTGCTATTGTTGCAGCTTCTGGCGCTGGCGCTGCTGGTGCTGGGTCTGGCGGCGCCGTACATGCTGGTCACGCGTAGCGGAGGGCGCAGCTCCGTGCTGGTGCTGGATGCCTCGGCGAGCATGCAGGCGACGGACGTGGCGGGTTCTCGGTTCGAGCAGGCGCGCCGGGGGGCCATGCAGTTCGTGAACAATGCGCGCAGGGGGGATGAGACGGCCCTGGTGGTTTGCGGTGCACGAGCGGCGGTGGCCCTGCCGTTCACCACGGACAAGAGGCGGCTGCAGACGGCGCTGAAGGCCGCCCGGGCCAGCGACTGCGGGACGAACATGAAGGACGGGATCCTGCTGGCCCTCAGTCTGGCGGGCAAGCGCCCGGGGGCGCAGGCGTACGTGTTGTCGGACGGCGCCTTCGGGCAGTTGCCGGCGGTGCCGTCTTCGGCCGCCGTGCAATTCGTGCGCGTCGGCACGCGCAGCGACAATGTGGCTATCGTGGGCCTGGAGACGGTGCGGAGCAAGGTCCACAACACGCACCAGGTGTTCATCCGCATCCAGAGCTTCTCGTCCCAGGTCAAGTCGGCGATCCTGTCCATCTACGACGAAAAGGACCTGATCGAGGCCAGGGAGATCACGCTGCAGCCGGGAACCTCGGCGGCCGAGACCTACGACGCTTCCCTGCCCCGCCCCGGCCTTATCCGGGCGGAGCTTGAGGTCCAAGACGACCTCAGCGTGGACAACGTGGCCTACACCTTCTCCGCTTCCGATGCCCAGACGCGCATCTTGCTGGTCACACCCGGCAATCTGTTCCTCGAGCAGGCCCTTCTCGTCCAACCGGAGGTCGAGGTCTTCAAGGCCACGGGGCTGACGACCTCGGAAGCGACGGCGGCCTACGAGCAATACGATGTGGTGGTATTCGACCGCGTGGCTCCACCGGTCGGCCGTCCTTCGGGAGCGACGATGTATGTCGACGTGTCCCCACCCGCGGTACTGGGCACAGCGGGCGCGGCGGTCGATCGGCCCGCCATCACGGACTGGGACAAGACCCACCCGGCACTGGAGCATGTGAACTTAGGTGCCGTGCAGATTGCCTCGGCGAAGGCGCTGTCTCCCGCCACCGGCGCCCGGGTGCTGGCGCACAGCGGGGAGCAGGGCATCGTTCTGGGCCTGGAAAGCCCCGAGCTCCGCGCCCTGGCCTTCGGCTGGGACTTCATGAACTCCGACCTACCGCTGCGCATCGGGTTCCCGGTGCTGCTGCGCAATTCTCTGCAGTGGCTGGCGGAGGGGCGGGGAGGGGCGCGGCAGTTGCAGGTGCGCCCCGGCACGGTACTGCGGCTATCGCCTCCGGCGGACGCCCGGCGAGCGACAGTCACCTACCCGGACGGGTCGCACCGCACGGTGGCGGTGACTGAAGGGGCGGTTACGCTGGCCGACGTGGACCGCGTGGGGGAGTATTCCATGGCCGCGGGCGGCCGGGAGTGGCGCTGGGTGGCCGACCTGCGCGATCCGGCGGAGTCGAACCTCAGGCCGGCCGATCGCCTGCGTCTGGGCGATGCCAAGACCGCGCAGGCCTCGTCGAGTCCGCAGACCGAGCAGCACCTGTGGCCGGTGCTGGTCCTTGTGGCACTGTGTATCCTGTTGGGCGAATGGCATCTTTACCATCGGCGGCCCTGAGCGTATGTGGCTCTCTTTCACCCGTCCGGAGTATCTGCTGCTTGTGCCTCTCGCGGGCGCGCTGCTGTGGCTTTCGGCCAGGGTCAGCTACGCCGACCTGCGCGGGCGGCGCCTGCTCCTGGCCTGGGGCGCCCGGGTTCTGCTGATGCTGTGCCTGGTGCTGGCTTTGGCCGGGGCACAACTGGTCAAGCGAGGCAAGGGGCACGTGGTGGCCTTCGTGCTGGACCGCTCCGTGAGTGTGCCAATGGCCGAGCAGGAGCGTGGCCTGGAGTACATCCGCGCGTCGTTGAAGCTGCGCCGGCCCGACCAGCGAGGGGCGCTGGTGGTGTTCGGGCGCGACGCGGTGGTGGAGACCGAGAGTCTGCGGCGGCCGGAGGACGTCAAAGTCACCTCGGTCGCGGGGCAGGCGCATACCAGTATCTCGGCGGGCCTGCGCCTGGCCCTGGGCCTGCTCCCTCCGGAGAGCGCCGGGCGCATCGTGCTGCTGTCGGACGGGAACGAGAACATCGGGTCGGCGACAGCGGAGGCGCTGGCGGCCTCGGCGGCCGGCGTGCCGGTGGATGTGGTCCCGCTGGACTCTCGCTCCGAGGCCGATGCCCTGGTTCAGGATGTGAACCTGGTCTCCGAGGCCCGGGCGGGCGAGCCGGTGCCGCTCACGGTGCGGGTGCAGGCCACGCGTCCCACGGAGACGGAGGTCACCGTCCTGGTGGACGACCGCCCGGTGCAGCGGCAAGCGGTGGATCTGGCGGGGGGCAAGACCACGCTGAACCTCTCGGTCCGTCTCGAGGAGCCCGGCTTCCACAAGGTCGATGTGCTGCTCAACACTCCCGGTGACCGGTGCAATGAGAACAATGCCGGCACCGGCTTCGTGCGGATCGCGGGCAAGCCGCGGGTGCTGCTGGTGGGCGGAGATGCCGAGGATACGCAGCATCTGGCCGAGTCCTTGCGGGCTCAGGACGTGACCGTGCAGACCGGTGGCCCGGCGGCGCTCCCCACGAACGTCGCCGAACTGGAGGGCTACGACAGCCTCATCCTGGCCAACTGCCCGGCCTACAAGATGGGGGAAGGTCAGATGGCCATGTACCGGGACGCGGTGAGGGATCTCGGGATTGGCCTGGGGATGTCGGGTGGCGAATTCTCTTTCGGCGCCGGGGGCTACTACGAGACCGCCCTCGAGGAGGCCCTGCCGCTGAGCATGGAGGTCCGCAAGGAGCGGGGCTTCCCGGCCTCGGCGGTAGTGGTGGTGATGGACACCTCCGGCAGCATGGGGATGCTCGAGGACGGAGTGGAGAAGATCCAACTGGCGGCCGAGGCGGCGGTGTCCATCGTGGAGTTGCTGCAGGCCCAGGATTCCGTGGGCGTGATCGCCAGCGACCCGCGGCCCAGTGAGGTCTGCGCTCTGAGGAAGATCGGCAGCAAGTCCTCGCTGCTCGCCGACATCCGCTCGCTGCGGGCCGGTGGTGGCGGCATCTCGGTGCTTCCTTCACTGCAGGCGGCCTACTCGACCATCGCGCCCAACAAATCCCCCATCCGGCACGTGATCATCCTCGCCGACGGCAGCGACTGCGACCAGCAGGAGGGCTCCGTGCCGCTGGCGGCGGAGATGTCTTCCCAGCGCATCACGGTGACGACCATCGCCTTCGGCGACGGACCGCACGTACCGTTCCTTAAGGAAGTGGCGAGGGCGGGCAAGGGCAACTACTACCTCACCGAGCGCGCCCACGACTTGAAGAAGGTCTTCACGCGGGAGGCGCTGACCATCGCCAAGTCGGTGCTGATGGAGGCCAAGTTCCGGCCCGCTCTGGCCGAGAGCAGTGAGGTGGTTCAGGGGCTGGACTGGCGGGCCGTGCCGCCGCTGCTGGGATATGTTGCCACCACCGCCAAACCGCTGGCAACGGTGCCTTTGCTGGCGCCAAAGAGCGACCCCGTGTTCGCCCACTGGCAGTACGGCCTGGGCCGCAGCATCGGCTTCACCTCGGATGCCAGTGCCCACTGGGCGGCGCACTGGCTGGGCTGGGAAGGTTACGGCCAGTTCTGGGGGCAGGCGATACGCTGGACAATGCGGCGGCCGGGCCACTCACCCCTCTACCCCACTGTGGAGCGCCGCGGCGACCGATCTGTCCTCACCGTGGATGCGGTGGCCGAGGATGGTGAGCTGCTCAACGGTCTGGACGTGTGGGCCAATCTCAATCGCCCGGACGGCACGCGGGAGCGGGCGCAGTTGATCCAGATCGCTCCGGGCAGGTACCAGGTGGAGACGGAGACGGCCGCCGGTGGCGCCTACGTCGCGGCTCTCACGGCGACCGGCCCGGGGGGCATGCAGACGCTGAGGGACTTCGGGTTCTGTATTGCCTACCCTCCGGATCTGGCCGACACCCGGCGGGACGAGGCCTTCTTGACATCTCTGGCCGCTCAGACTGCGGGCCGCGTGCTCACAGCACCCGAGCAGGCCTTCGCCCCACCGGCGAGCATGCCCCGGGTGAGTCTGGAGATCTGGCGAGCGCTGCTGTGGATCGCGGCGTTGCTGCTGCCTTTGGACGTGGCGGTGCGGCGCCTGGTAGTGACGAGGGAGGATGTGGCGGCCATAGTGGCCCCCGCCGCGGCACGGATAGGGGCGCTATGGGGCCGGCGCCCGGCGGTTCTGAGCCGGCGCCCGGCGGTTCTGAGCCGGCGCCCGGTGTCCACGGCGAGGGTGCTGATGGAGCGGCTGGAGGAACGCAGCCTTCACGTGGAGCGGCCACCGCTAGGTGCGCAAGAGGATGCCGCGGAACGGACAGCGGCGCAGCAGACCCCGGCGGCGCAGGACCCCACACCCGCCCCGGAGACTCCCACGGCATCGCCCGGCGGCGAGCGGACAACCTCGCGGCTCCTGCAACGCAAGAGGCAGATGCGCGATGGGGATAGCTAGAGGTCCGGCCGAAAAGGCCGGCTGGCCCCGCTCATGTCATTCTGGAGCGCCGGCGTCAGAAGTCCGGGCGGCGCAAGCTCGAGCTGGTGCCGCCTGGGCGAAGAATCTCAGTGAATGCCGGGGGATTCTTCGAGCTGCTCTTACCGGGAGCGGACGCTCTCAGAATGACACTCTTGGCGAAGGCGGGCTTTTCGGCCGCGCTTCTGGTCCACCGCGCCCCCCGCACGGCCGGACTCAAAGACGGTTCGACCGAGCTATCGTGCTGTCCTATCGTCCTCGGAAACGTCCGAGCAGGCCCGGAGGCCGGCGCCGTTTGTCCGTCCGCACCGCTTCATCGCGCCCACCGGGCCCGCGACCGCTCTTGTCGCCGGCGGCTTCCGTGCCTCGCGGATGCTCGTACGGCAAAGGTGGTTGGCCCGCCTTCCAGTTCCGAATGCGGTTGAACTCCGACTGGCTGATGATGGTGCGCCGAATGCGCCGTCCGCAGAGCGCCTGATCCAGCGGTCCGCGACGCATGAGGTTGTCGCTATCGACCTGTCCGATGACCAAAACGTCCCCGTCCATGGCCAGCGGCACGACCCGCGACTTGTCACAGACATCCAGGGGCAGCAGGGCCAGCACTTCGGCCGGCGGCAGGCCGCCCTGCGTCCGGTACCGCCGGAGACCGGTAGACTCCGAGAGCGCATCGGCCACCTGCTCGTCGGTGACCAGTCCGCGCTCCTGGAGTATCTCACCCACCAGAGCGCCCGTCAGTCTCTGGCGGCGCAGGGCCTGGCCCACCTCATCTTCGGTCACCAATCCCTGACGGATCAGCACCTCACCCAGGCGACGGCTGGTGGCCACGGCCCTCTTGCCCCGCGGATGGGTTCGGGTCCGAGCAATGCTCATGGTACTCCCTCGTTCCCTGGCCTACGTGGTCTGGTTTGATGCGAGCTACGAATCCAGTGTAGGCACAGGCGAGACCAAAGTGAAGCCCGAACTCGCCTACTGCCGCAAGTTCGGCGGAACGGGAGGGCAAGAGGTCCGTGACGGGTCTGGCGCGGCCCGCGGTGGTGCGCCCCCCGGCACTCAGCGATCCGGGGGCCACAGCGTCGGCATCACCACGACCTCCGGGAGGTCGGGCACCGCCCGTTGGATGCGCTCCATCAGGTCGGGGGGCAATGGGCCACGGCGACACACCTGCAGGTTCTGACGCATCTGCTCCACCGTCTCCACCCCGACAACCAGCGACGCAACACCGGGGAGGCCCAGAGCGTACCGCATGCACAGCTCGCTCATGGCCATGTCGGCGTCCCCGGCGATGCTCTGAAGCTCCCGGCGCACCGGGATCACCGCGGCCAGCTCAGCCGGGACATCGGCCTCGGGGAGGAACACCAGGCCCTGCAGGTAGATGCTGCGCACGAAGACCGCGACGCCCTCCTGGGCCGCGCGCTGTATTAGGCCCGGACCGGTGAATCGCTTGTCCAGGAGGTTCGTGGGGATCTGCAGAGCATCGGCAAGCCCGCTGTCGAGAATACGTTGCG
>CAYRFY010000428.1:0-7337 GCA_964423635.1 uncultured Armatimonadia bacterium
AGCTTGCGACGCCGACGCTCCAGAATGACAGAAACCGGGCCGGCCGGACTTCTAGGCGGGCGTTGCCGCAAAGACGGGCCGAGCACCCGACAGTCACGGAGCGCACAGGCCCCGTGCGGCGGGTCCGGAGCGCGACCGCGATGATACCGTCGCAACACAAGACACGCGTATCCAACCCAAGGACTGCATTCACCCCCAATGCCTGAACAGCTACGCACAGCGTGGGACAACCTAGACACCCGGCAGAGGCTCACACTGGCCATTGCCGCGGTCGTGACTATCGCCGGCCTGGTGATGGTGGCGGTGTGGTCCGCCAGGCCCGAATACCGGGTCCTGTACAGCGGCCTGTCCTCCGAAGACGCGGGCGCCGTGGTGGAGGAGCTGCGCGCGGAGAAGGTCCCGTACCGCCTGGCACGGGGAGGAACCTCCGTCGAGGTTCCCGAGGGCACTCTGTATGAGACGCGGCTGACCATGGCCGGCAAAGGCCTGCCCTCAGGTGCCGGAGGCGGGGGGTTCGAGCTGTTTGACCAAAACAGCCTCCCCGGCACCGATTTCGACAACTGGGTGCTGTGGCAGCGGGCACTCCAGGGCGAGTTGGCCAGAACCATCTCGGCCCTGGACGAGGTCGGCTCCGCCCGCGTCCATCTGAACCTGCCCCGGGAATCGCTGTACGACGATCCGGTGCCCCCCTCGGCCTCGGTCTTGCTCGAGCTGAGCCCCACCGGCGGCCTGGGCGACAAGCAAGTGCGCGGTATCGCCTATATGGTCTCCAGCGCCGTGGAGAAGCTCAAACCTGAGAACGTCACCATCTGCGATACTTTCGGCAATGTGCTCTACGGCTCCGGAGGCGGCGCCGATGGACCCGACACGGCCTTCGCTACGGCCAAAGCCTACAGCGAGGCCCTGACCCGCCGCCTGCAGAGCATGCTGGACGCCATGTTCGGCACCCACTACACCATCGTGCGTGCCCAGGTGGATGTGAACATGGACGCCGAGGAGACCAACGAGGAGCAGGTGGAGCCTGTGGGCGAAGGGCCCAACAGCCTGATCAGCCGCGAGCACACCAGCGAGGAGACCTACAACAGCAACGGTGCCGGCGAGGGAGGCACCACCGGCGTGCCGTCCAACGTGATGGGGGCCGAGAGAGCGGCGGGGCAGGACGGCAACGGCGCATACCAGTCCAAGGAGGAGACCAGGGAGTACGAGGTCTCCAAGCGGGTGGTGCGCCGCACCAACAAGCCGGGCAAGATCATGCGGATCTCGGTGGCGGCGGTAGTGGACGAATCCCTGGCCGCCCAGGGGATCGATCGGGTTCGAGACGTCCTGCAGGCGGCGGCGGGTATCGACCTCTCCCGGGGCGACTCCATCGTCGTGCGCCCCCTGAAGCTGCGCTCCGCCGAGCTGGCCGCCGAGGAGGAGAAGGACGCCAAGCTGGCCCAGGTCGCCCGGCAGCGGCAGGATACCGTCAACAACCTGCTGCGCAAGGGCGTCCCGATCGTCGTCATCGTCATCCTCCTGGCCATCCTGCTCCGCACCGCAGGGGCCATGCGCCGCACTCAGCCTGCTGCAGAGCCAGAGCAGCAGGTCTGGGCCGAAGGTGACATGGAGATGGGCGAGATGGAGATGGGTGGCGAGGCCACCGAGGAGTACGCCGAGGACTACGACGGCGGCCCCTTCATGGTCCCACCCGACGAGCGCGAAGAGGAGATGCTGGTGGAGGAACTCCGCCGCATCGCTCGCGAGCAGCCCGAGGTCCTCGCCGAGGAGCTGCGCAACCTGGTGAACGGGGCGGATGACCGATGAGTAGACGCCGCGGCCCCCAGGGATCGCCCCCGGATGACCTGCCGCTGTGGGAGAGCAACCTCCCCGTACTGCTTGAAAGTCAGGACGGAGACGACGCCACGCCGGCGGAGCACCTTTACAGCGAGTTCGAGCAGCAGGACGACGAGACCGAAGTGTCCGACGACGGCTACCTGCTGCAGGACCTCGCCGCGGATGCCTCCGCCGACGAGACCGTCGACCTGTACGATCTCGGGGAAGAGCAATCTGACGACGAAGACCAGATGCTCCCCCTGGAGGACGCCGAGCCTGTCCGAGCGTCACCTGCCCAACGGCCACGACAGGCAGAGCCGTCCCTGGAGGCCCAGCGCCTCCGGGAGCAGATGCTGGCCGACGCCTCAGACGAGGCGGCCCGCATCATCGCCCTCGCTCAGGAACAGGCGGTGCTCATCGCTCAGAGCGCCCATCGCGATGCGGTGGCGGCCGTGGGCGCGGAGCAGGTGGGCGCCTTCCGCTCCGTGATGCGGGCCATCCACGCCGACATCTCCGAGCAGTTCCAGGCCAAGTGGAGCGAGCTGGAGATGGAGGCCGCCAAGCTTTGTGTGGAGTTCGCCGAGAACGTCATCTACCGCAAGATCGCCGACGACGACACTGTGGTCCTCGACACGGTCCGCGAAGGGCTCAAGAAGATGATCGACGTCAAGGGCATCGCGGTCCACGTCAGTCCCGCCGTGGCGCAGGTGGTGGAGGATGCCCGGGAGACACTGGCCAGGGAGATCCCCAACGCGATCTCCATTCAGTTGACACCCGACGAGTCGGTGAGCCCCGGTGGCGCGGTTCTGCGCGGCGCCGCCGGAGAGGTCGACCTACAGATCGAGAAGCAGGTGGCCAGGCTCAAGCGGGCCGCCGAAACAGCGATCGCCGCCGAATCGCAGCGGGAGGTCCCGCAGTGACCGTCCTTTCACGCATCCGAGAGGCCGTCCGTGAGGTGCCACGGGCCAATGCTACGGGCAAGGTGGCCAGATCGGTGGGCCTGCTCCTCGAGTCCCTGGGGCCCCCGGCGCGGATCGGTGAGAAGTGTGTGGTGCATTCCACTTCCGGCCGCCCGCCCATCGTCTGCGAAGTCGTGGGCTTCACCGGCGAACGCCTCCTGCTCATGCCCTTTGAGGAAGTGCACGACGTGGGAGCGGGCAGTGTGGTGGAGGTCGTCGGCGGCCAGATGACCGTCCCCGTGGCGGACCAGATGCTGGGCCGAATCCTGGACGGTCTGGGGCAGCCCATCGACGGCATGGCCCCCATCGCGGCCGAAGCCCACTACCCCGTCAACGCCGATCCCCCTCCCGCCCTATCGCGCCGCAAGATCAGCCAGGCTCTGCCCCTGGGTGTCCGGGCCCTGGATGCCCTCATCACCTGTGGTGTCGGGCAGCGCATGGGCATCTTCGCCGGCCCCGGAGTGGGCAAGAGCTCGCTGCTGGGCATGATCGCCCGCAACACCAAAGCCGACATCAACGTGATCGCGCTCATCGGTGAGCGTGGCCGCGAAGTGGGCGAGTTCGTCGAGCGCGATCTGGGTCCCGAAGGCCTCAAGCGCTCGGTGGTGGTCTGCGCCACCAGCGACCAGCCCCCGGTCCTGCGCATGCGCGGTGCTCAGGTGGCCACGGCCATCGCCGAGTTCTTCCGCGACCGGGGCCACAACGTGCTTCTGATGATGGACTCGGTCACACGGTTCGCCTGGGCACAGCGCGAGGTCGGGCTCGCCACCGGAGAGCCCCCCACTCGCAATGGCTACACACCCTCTGTATTCGCGGCCTTGCCCAGGCTCCTGGAACGCGCGGGCAACAGCGCCACGGGAAGCATAACGGCCCTGTACACCGTGCTGGTGGAGGGCGACGACATGGACGACCCGGTGGCCAGCACCGTGCGGGCCACCCTGGACGGCCACATCATTCTCTCGCGGCGCCTGGCCTCCCTGGGGCACTATCCGGCCATCGACGTGCTGGAGAGCGTCAGCCGTGTCATGCCCCAGATCTGCGACGAGACCCACCGCACAATGGCCCGCGAAATCCGCGCCGCCATGGCCGCCTACGGCGAGTCGGAAGACCTCATCAACCTCGGTGCCTACGTTGCCGGCACCAACCCCCGAGTCGACCGGGCCGTCACGCTCAAGGAGCCCATCGACATCCTGCTCCGACAGTCCGAGTACGAGCCCTCGGGGCTCGACGACACGCGGGCGGCGATGGAGGAGATCCTCAGCATTCCTCAGCCCAACGCCGATCCCCGACAGGCCGTGGCCGGCAAATTGCAGACGCAAGAGTCAACAGGTGTCCAGCCCGCCGCCGCCGGCCGCCCACAGGCCCAGTTCTCGAGCCTGGGATAGCCGGCCCGGATACGCACCGGCGGTCCTCGCCGCCGAGGCCGGCTGCGAAGCCCGACCTGTGCGCCGGACCCGTAGGCCCGGCCGCCGCCATACATCACAGTACACGGATGCCTACAAATGTCGAAGTTCCAGTTCCGACTCGATGGTCTGATGAAGCTCAAGAAGCACCACGAGGACATGGCGCGGCAGGAGCTGGCCGATGCCGAGAGAGACCTTCTCAAAGCCCGCGAGCATCTGGACGGAGTCGTCTCGCAGAAGACCCGGGCCTCGCAGGACCTGTGCGACTCGGAGTGTGCCGGCAATCTCATCGCTCTGCAAAGCGGCTACAACCGGGTCCTGCAACTGAGCCAGATCGAGGCCGCCTCCAGACAGCGCGTGTCGGCCCTGGACGAGCGCCACGAGTGCCGCCGAGTGGAGACCCTGAAAGCACACCAGGCCCATCAGACCCTGCAGCACCTGCACGACCGCTACCTGCAACGGCACCTCGATGAGTTGCGGCGCGAGGAAAACAATCGCACCGACGAGGCCGGCGCCCAGATGGCGGCGCGGCGGATTATCGAGGACAGACCTGACGCGCACTGAGGATGAGCGACATGATCCGTGGTCTTCCCGGGGTACTGGCCAGAATCGACGAGCTGCGCGCCCTCATTGATGATCCCACCGGCGCGGCGCAGCCCAAGCCCACGACCGCCCCGACCCAGACCGTCGCCCCCCCCACCACCACCCCTCCGCTTGCCGTCGCCCAGCCGGGCCAGTTCGGCGCCATGCTCAGCCGCGCCATCAGCGCGCAGAGCGCCACCGGCTCCGAAGCAGCGGGAGTGAACTGGAAGACCAGGTATGACGACCTGGTATCCCGGGCGTGCGAGCGCTACGGCGTGGACAGGCGCCTGGTTCACGCAGTGATACGGGCCGAGTCGGACTACAACCCCAGGTGCGTGTCTCACGCCGGTGCCATGGGGCTGATGCAGCTCATGCCCGAGAACTGCAAGGACTACGGGGTCGCGGACCCCTTCGACCCGGCCCAGAACATCGACGGCGGAGTACGTCACCTCAAGGACATGCTGGATGGCCAGGATACCCTGGCCCTCGGCCTGGCCGCGTACAATGCCGGGCCGGGAGCCGTCAAGCGCTACGGCGGAATCCCGCCCTATCGTGAGACCCAGAACTATGTGAACAAGATCATCGGATGGCTCGCCGAAGGGTAATGAAGCCCGAACAGTCGCCGCTATCAACGAAGCAGGGACCACAGGAAATGAACGCAGCCATCTTCAGAGACATGGAGCTGCTTCCGGCGCAGGCCGGGAGCCCAACTGCTGTGCCCGGCGCTGCCGACGGCCACGGGCTGGATGGCCCCAGGCTGACCTTTGCACAGTCGCTGGACAACGCCCGGGCAAAGCAGAGCCCGGCGGAGCACGCGGGCCTCGAGCGCACGGCTCACACCGCTGCCCGCCTGTCCCGGGCACAGTCGCCCACGGAAAGGCCCACCGCAAGCGGCAGCGCTGCCGTCCCCCTGGACGGGGAGCCGCTCCTTCATCACGACAGCGCCGCCCGGCAACTCGCCGACGACATCGAGCCGGCGAGCACAACGGCCACCCCTCCGCCACACCAGACGGTGGCTCTGGCTGATCCCGCCGCGATGCCCGCCAATACGGCGTCGCCTCCCTCTCAGATCCGGCCTTCGAACGCCGTAGAGGCCGGTCTCCGTGCGGCAAGGGCATACGACTCAGGCGAACCGGCGACGATGGCCGTGCTGTCCGCCCCGGGAGCCGCCGTCCCGCCTGCTCCCGCAGCGCCCGGGCCCCAGCCCGAGCAGCCCGCCACCGGCGGCGCCGGGACCACCGCAGGCCCTGCGGCCGCCCCGGCACAGACGCCCGCCGTGCAGACCGGCCTTCCGTCCCGTCCCGCCGCCGAACCGGTTCCGGACGCATCCGGACCGCAGGAGGCCGACTTGCAGGTCCCGGCCGATCGAGGGCAGGTCGGCTCCGCCGCCACGGAACCCACACAGCAAGTACCGGCTCCCGCGGGCCGGCGATTCTCGCCGCCTCCTGCCGCCCCACCCCGGGATCCCGGCGCACAGCCCGCCGCCACCATACAGGAACCGGTCCGGGCCGAGCGGTCCGTTTCCGTCGCACCCGCGGCCGTCCAGACGGCCCCCACACCGGGCCGGCCGACGGCCGCACAATCCCCGCAGCCGCCGGTGCCCGAGACCGGCCGCGACCCCGCACCGGCCATTGCCGCCGCTCAGAGCCGTCGCGCTCAGTCGCAGCCTGCGCCCGTGAACCCCACAGTGTCTTCGGAGCCGCGGGGGCAGTCGGGCGGCGATCGCGGCCCCGCCGTTGGACCTCGGTTGCCGGCGGCGGCAACGGCGGAGACCGCCGCGCCCACGCAGGCCGGCCCTGTCCCGGCGCCGCACACCGACCCGCTGCGGCAATCAGACGTCACACAGCCGCCCGAACAGGCCCCCCGCACAATCCCCGAGTCCACCGCACCGACGACGGCCCGGCGACCCTCTCCGGAGGCTGCCCCCCCCGCCCACACGGCGTCCAAGCCCGTCGTGGATGGCGGACCCGCGCTCCGGCACACCCGAGCGCCCGCACAGGTCTCTGTCGCGACGGACGCGGCCCGCACAGGGCCCGCGACCGACGCCCGGGTCGCGGTTTCGGAACCCGCAACGCCCACGCCAGACGAGGTGCGAACCGCCGCGGCGCAGGAGCCGCGGCCGGCCGCCGGACGCGAGATGGCGTCTACCGCTCCGCCGTCGGACCCCGCCTTGTCCCGTCCGGACCCCGCGCGGACGCAGCCTTCGGCTGAGACGCGACCCGGCCCGGCCGCGGGTGCGCCGGGCGCAATGCCGGCCTCGGAGACCACAGCGCCGACACAGGCGACACCGCCGACACAGGCGACGCAGGCGACACAGGCGGCCGATGCCGCACGTCGTGAGGCCGCAGCGGCCTCGCGAGCGCCTCTTTCGCCTCAAGCCGATGTGGTTCAGGACACCGGCGCCGCTGGGGTGCGGCCAAACCGCCCCTCCGCGCCGGAAGCGCTCCGTATCATCGAGGCTCAGCAGCCCCGGCGGGAAGCCGCCGCTCAGGCCCAGGCGGTCCAGATGCCAAGTGGCACTCGTCCGGCCGCTCGGGGCGGAGGCGCCTGGTTGTCGGCGACAGGCCCACAGCCGGGAGTT
>CAYRFY010000429.1:0-7324 GCA_964423635.1 uncultured Armatimonadia bacterium
CGTCTGCGAGGCATTCCCTTCTCCCGGCAGCAAGCCCTCGACATCATGTACAAGGGGTCGGCAGTCGGGAGCGCCTACAAGCTTGACCTGCTGGTGGACGAACGCGTCATCGTCGAGCTGAAGGCGGTGACGGAGGTAGCCGAGTTGCACCGCGCTCAGTTGCTGACCTACCTCCGGCTCTCGGGGAAGCCCGCTGGGCTGCTGATCAACTTCAATGTGCCTGTCCTCAAGGACGGCATCACCCGCGTCGTGCAGTGAGGTGCGGCCGCGTGGACGGAAATCCACCAGTCGGTGTGCTCTCGTTCCCCTGGCGGATGCCCGTCTTGCCGTTCTCCGTGAAACTCCGCGTCTCCGTGGTGAGACGTTGTCCGGTGCGTCGTCTCGCCGTTCTCTCGTCGTCATTCAGCCTTGGCGTTCTCCGTGGAACTCCGTGTTCTCCGTGTCTCCGTGGTGAGACGTTGTCCGGTCCGTCGTCTCGGCCGTTCTCTCGCCGTCATTCAGCCTTGGCGTTCTCCCAGTCTCCGTGGTGAGACGTTGTCCGGTCCCTGGTCTCGGACGTTCTCTCGTCGTCATTCAGCCTTGGCGTTCTCCGTGGAACTCCGTGTTCTCCGCGTCTCCGTGGTGAGACGTTGTCCGGTCCGTCGTCTCGCCGTTCTCTCGTCGTTATCTCGTCGTTATCCGGTCCGCGGTCTCTCTGTTCTCCCAACCGCTCATAAGGGGTGACATCCCATGCTCTACGACCAGCTCTGCACTCAGGCTCGGATGCTGTCCAGCCGCTCCCTTGCCGTGCCCTACTCGCCCGCGGAATGGGAAGCCTCGCTCCCTGCTCGCCGCGAGCAGTGGCTCCAGATGCTGGGGCTTTCGCCCCTGCCGGAGCGCGAGGAGATGCACGCCACCATCACCGGCAGGTTGGACCGCGGTGACTATGTGGTGGAAAAGCTCCACTACCAGAGCATTTCCGGTGCATACGTGGCCGGCAATATCTATCGCCCCGCTGTGGTGACCGAGCCCCTGCCCGCCGTCCTGTACCTCTGCGGCCACACCAAGGGTAAGGTCAATCCGCCCTATCAGGCCAATCCGCGGTGGTTCGGTCAGCACGGCTACATCGCCCTGGTGCTGGACCCCATTCAGCTCGGAGAGTGCCAGGGCATTCACCACGGCACCTACAGCGCCGGGCGCTGGGACTGGTACAGCCGGGGCTACACCCCGGCGGGCACCGAAGTCTGGAACGCCATGCGCGCTTTGGACTATCTGCAGAGCCGACCCGACGTGGACCCCGAACGCCTCGGCGTCACCGGCCTCAGCGGCGGCGGCGTGATCTCCTGGTGCCTCGGCGCCGCTGATGAGCGGGTCAAGTGCATCGTCCCCGTCTGCCAGACGGGGACCATCGAGCATATCGTGGTGGATCGCGCCACGGACGGCCACTGCGACTGCGCCTTCTGGATCAACTACCACCGCTTCTGCACCCCGGACATCGGGGCCCTCATCGCTCCCAGGCCGCTGCTGGTGGCCGCCGGCACCGAGGACGTGCTGTGGCGCCCGTACGGCTTCCGGGACGCCGTACACCGCATCCACCACCAGTACAACTCCCTCGGTGCGGCGGACAGCGTAAGGCTCGTCGAGGACCTCACGCCCCACGGCTATACCCCAAAGCTGCGACAGGCCATCTTCTCGTGGTTCGAAAAGCACCTCAAGGGCGTGGAGACCGCGGTGGAAGACGATGTCACCGACTTCGTCGAGCCAGAGGAGAACCTGCTGGTGTTCGGCGGGAACCTGCCGCCTGATGACAGGATGCCGCAGATCGACAAGCTTCTCGTCAGGCGGCCGCCGCAGCCCCCGGGTCCTGAAGCCTGGGTTGCCGAGCGAATCGGCACGATAGCGGCTCTTCGGCAGACGACATTCAAACACATCCCCGCTCGGCCTGCCCCCGCCCCCGTGGAGTACCGGGCGGATGGGACCTCGAAGGGTCGCGATGGCAACGATGCGGTCTTCGGCACCCATGTGTTCGACACCGAGGACGGACTGCGTCTGCGCGTGAGAATCGCCGCGGCCTCCGGGGTCGAGCCCCCTGCGCCCACGGTGCTCTATGCCCTGCAACCCGACGCCAAGTCGGGCTTCGGGGGCGGGGGCGCCTCGCGCCCCGCGGTGGCCTATGGGATCACTACCGCAGGTGCTGAGGTGCGCAATACGGCGGCCAGCTCGGTGGGGCCGGGGTACTTGTGGACGCTGAGACGAGCTCTGCCGCTGCTGGGGCAGACACTGCCCGAGCGCCAGGTCTTCGACCTGCTGCAGGCGGCGCAGATCCTGCGAGGCCTGCGCACCACCGGGCCGCTGTCTGTATTCGGACGTGGCCATACGGCCGCTCTGGCCATCTATGCGGCGATCCTGGACGAGAGCCTCGCCGAGGTGATCCTGCAGGACCCGCCGGAGACCCACGAGAGCCCCGATGCCCCGGAGTTTCTGGGGGTGCTGCGCATCGGGGACATCGCCCAGAACCTCGCACTCGTCTTTCCGCGCCCGGTGACCTTCGTGGGCACGGTGCCGCCGGCCTTCGAATGGACCAAGAGGGCCTACGAAGCCATGGGGGAGAAAGCCAAGTTCCGCGTGGTGGAGGACGTGGCGAAGTGGCGGCCGTCGGCGCCCTAGGGGCGTGGCCAGAAAGCCCGCCTTCGCCACGAGTGTCATTCCGAGAGCGTCCGCTCCCGGAGGGAGCAGCTCGTACAATCCCCTGGCATTGAGCGGGATTGTACGCCCAAGCGTCGCAAGCTCGAGCTTGCGACGCCGACGCTCCAGAATGACAGAAACCGGGCCGGCCGGGCTTATCGGCCGCGCTTCTAGGGGCGTGGCCGAGAGCCCCGCACTCGCCGGGGAGTGTGATTGCGGGCCTGCACGCTCCTCCCAGAGGGCGCTGCCCGCACAATCCCCTGGCATTCAAAGGGACGCTCTGCCCACGCCGTGCTTGCCACGCCGGGTTTCCGCGATGAACATCCCCGCGCCGTTGCGCGTGCTTTGTTCACCACGTGCCTCTCGGCCTACCTGGGTGGGATGCGGTCCTGCACCGGGGGCCGCTGTCGGGCCGGGATCACCGGATCGTAGGGGCGCCCCTCCGTCTTCTTTGCGAACTCCTCCTGCGCCTCACTCAGCACTTCCGGTTCTGTCAGCAAGTCCCAGGCGCTGAAGGCCAGGGTCTGGATCGCGACGCCCAGGCCCTTCATCGCCGCCGGGGCCAAGGACTCCTCGTGGATGAGATAGTGATGCCCCGGGGTGCCCTTGCTGTTGCAGGCGACGTTGAGCACGCCCAGAGGGGTGATCCAGCTCACATTGGCTTCGTCGCTGGACCCCGAGCCCTGCTCGGTCTTGATGTCACCGATGCTCCCGTCCAGGTCGCCGGAGGCGCCAAGAGCTTTGGCCGCCTCACGGTCGGAGTCGCTGAACTGCGGGGCCCCCACGAGTCGCAGGTTGGCATCGAGGACCCCGGCGATGGCGTCATTGCTCAGACGGTTGTAGCAGGCCGCCAGCAGGGTGCGCTTCATCTTCGTCTCGGTGGCCAGCGCCGCCGCCCTGGCGCACTTGTCCACCCGCTCGCTGACCGCCGCCACCTGCTCCCGGTCCCTGCCGCGGATGAAGTACCAGCTCCGGGCGTAGGGCGGCACGACATTGGGCGCCTTGCCGCCATCCATGATGGCGTAGTGCATGCGCACATTGGACGGAACGTGCTCGCGCAGGAAGTTCACGGCCACGTTCATGATCTCCACGGCATCCAGGGCGCTGCGCCCCTCGTGGGGGTTGCCGGCGGCGTGAGCGGTCCTGCCGAAGAACTCATAGGTCAGCGAATCCATGGCGGTACCGCCCCCGACGTCCACACGGCTCGCCGCTCCGGGGTGCCATGCCAGACAGGCATCCAGCCCGTCGAAGGCCCCGTCCCTCGCCATATAGACCTTGCCCACCAGGGTCTCCTCCGCCGGCGTGCCGAAGAGCTTGACCGTCCCCGGAAGGCCCGCCTCCGCCAGGAGCTGCGCCACCGCGATGGCCGCGTAGGTGGCGGCGGTTCCCAGCAGGTTGTGGCCACAGCCGTGCCCGGGGCCCTTGCCCCCGGGGCCGCAGTCGGGCAGGGCATCGTACTCGGCCAGTCGCCCGATCACCGGGCCACCGGACCCGTGCGAGGCCACGAACGCCGTGGGCATCTGGGGAAACTCGCGCTCGATAGAGAAGCCGCTTGCGGTGAGGGCCTCGCGCAGGAGCGCCGCGGACTGCACCTCCATGAGCGGAAGCTCGGAGAAGCCGCCAATGGCGCGTGCGGCGGCCTCAGCCTGCTCCTGTCGCTCCCGGCAGATCTTGCCCAGTCGCTTCTTGTTTGGCTGCATGGTCTGTGGGCTCCCTGGGGGTGTGGGATGTGATTCCGGATACGGAACAGGCCGGCGCGTGGATGGCGCCGGCCTGATGGAGCCGAGACGGGTGGATAGGGCCGGCTACTGCGGCGCGGAGAAGGTCATCACGTAGAGGTTCCCGGTCTCGAACTGCCTGGTGCCGGAGACCTTCAGGCTCTGCGGGCCGCGGACGGTGTAGCTATAGTCGCCGGGCTCCAGCTCCCGGGCTTCGGTGGTCTGCCCGGCGGGCAGGCCCCAGAGCTGCTTGGTGCCTCGCCGCTCGATGATCACCGTCAGACCCGTGTCGGAGTTGTTCACCAGCTTGAGGGCGGCGCGCCCGGTACCCGAGGGGGTGGTGGTGACTTCCACCTCGCCCAGTGCCCGGCGCTGGACGGTGGCCACAGCGGCCTCGGCCGTCGGGACGATGGTGGGCCCCGCCTGAGCGACAACCGGAGCCGGGTCGTCCTGAGGCGCACTATCGGCCACCGATACCGCGCGGAGGCCCTTGGGGTCATTGCGGTGTCGGGCGATGAAGTCGGCGATCTGGGCGCGGCGGTTCGTGTCGTAGCGGTCGGGCTGCGGCATTGAGAACATCTCCACCGCCTCGGCCGACTGCCCCAGGGCGGCGTAGGCCCGGCCCAGGAAGTACCAGGTCCAGCGGCTGGCTCCGGCCTCCAGAAGCGGGGCGGCGACGGAGAGCTGCTTCTCCGCGTCCTCCGTCTGTCCGGCCAGGGCATAGGCGGCGGCGGCGATGGCGGCATACAGCTCGTTGGGTGGCGTTACGCCGACGGGGCCCGCCACGGCGGCCGCGGCGGCCTTGGCGTCCAGCGTCTCAACAAGCACCGCGGCCATGACCGCCTGAGCCGCGATGTCCTTGCCATCCAGCGCCAGGGCGTCGTCGGCTACGCGTTGCGCCTCGGCGGCCCGGCCCTTCTCCAGCAGTGCCCAGGCCTTCACGCAGGTGGCGCGCAGGCGCGCGGCATCCAGAATCGAGAGGGCCTCAGACTGCATGGCCTCATTCCCGGCGGCCCCACGCGACTGAAGCGTATTGAGGTTCGCCAGGTTCGCGTCGTAGTTGGCCAGCGCCGCAGTGCTCTCGCGCAGGGCACCCTCGACGCTGCCGTGCTTGAGCAGCACGGCGGCCAGGCCCGCCCGGTACTCGGTGACGTCCGGGGCGAGTTTGACCGCCGCTACCCAGGCGTCGATGGCGGGGTTCAGCTTGCCGTTGTCCAGCAGTGCCCGAGCGAGATTGGCCTGGAAGTCGGAGCGAGAGGGAGCCAGCGCAACGGCCTGCGAAAGCATGCTCTCCGCGTCCCCGGGCCTGCCCAGCGACAGCAGCGCGACGCCCAGATTGTTGTACGCCAGCGCGTAGTTGGGAGCCAGTTCGATGGCCTTGAGGTACGACAGCACCGCGTCGTCATCCTTGCCCTGCTTGCGCAGTGCATAGCCCAGTACGTTGTGGGCGAAGGGGTTATCGGGGGCGAGGGCGATGGCCCGGCGCGCCTCCTGCTCGGCACCGGCCAGGTCGCCGGAGTTGATCAGAGCCTGGCCCAGCTCGATCCGGGATTCGATATAGTTGGGGTCGATCGCCAGAGCCTTGCGGTAGGCCTCGATGGCCTTGGCCGGGTCGCCGGCGTTTTGGTATCGCGCGGCCTGGGTGCGGAGAGCGGGGGCGGTCAGCGGCGCGAGCGACAGGGCCTGGTCGTAGGCCGCGAGCGCCTCGTCATTGCGCCCGGCCCCGGCCAGCGCGTCTCCCAGCCGCTGGTACAGGTACCAGTCATCGTCCTCCAGAGCGATGGCCTTCTGCCACTGTTCCACGGCTTCGTCATATAGCCCGCGGGAGTGGGCCCAGGTGGCGGTGTTCATGTGAGAGGTCAGATCGGAACCTCTCGTCTGCACCGCCAGTACGCCGCTGGGTCCATCGAAGGTCAGCGTCCAGTCCAGGTATCCTGCAATCGTCTCGAAGGGCATGTAGACCTTGCCGTTGTGCCACTTGGGCGCTACCGGCAGGCTACGCAGCGCATAGCCCACCTCCGCCTGGCGAGTGCCGATGGTCAGCTTCACCGGGTACCTGCCGCCGGAAAGCTGCAGGAAGCGGTGATGCAGCCCGCTGCGCGTGGCCGTGAGGCCGAACTCCTCGGCCGCCATCACCGGGAGCATGAACTGCCCATCCAGTACCACGGCGTCCTTGCCCAGCGCCGTGTCGCGACCGTTGACCCGAACAGTCAGCCACGGATTCTGGGGCCAGCGCTCGGTGACGGTGGGGCTGGTGACCCACATCGTCACCGACTGGGCGGCGCGCTCCCCGGTCACGCACGTGTCGCACGGCCCCTTGCAGTAGGCGCTATAGCTTGTGTCGTTCAGCGACGGCAGTGCGAAGCTCGTCAGAGGTAGCGACAGTAGCGCCCCCATGACGAAGACTGCGGCAAGCGTGCGTGTCATGCTTCTTCCTCCCAGGCCTGTCATGTCTTTGCATGCAAAGGACCGCACGCAGAAGAGCTTTCCCGCGTGCGACGGTGGAGCGATGCGCGAACGGGGGCCGTGTGAGGACTGCCCCCCTGTACCCGGGCCGGTCGGCGCCGCCCAGAGGGAGACGCCGCTTCCCCGCCGGCACGGCCACGTGGGTATAGCCCCGGACGCGCTCTGCGGAGAACACAGATAATCCTAAAGAATCTAAGCCAAGTGGCCCCGGAATGTCAACCTGCAAGCGCGGACGTAGTTGTCGGGCGCGGGCCGTTGCCGTCGTGTAGGTCGGGCTTTCCACTCAGATCAGGCAGGTTCCGGGTGAGCGCCCACTCACGTCGCCTCCCCCCCCCGCATATCCGTGTGGCGAGGTGCTCGGTCGTGCCTCCCCCCGCCTGCGGGGGGATTGAGGGGGGCGCCGTAGGGCCGGCGGTCCGCAACGGCCGGGACCCCACCCCGGCCCTCCCCGCAGGCGGGGAGGGAGCACGGCTAAC
>CAYRFY010000430.1:0-7313 GCA_964423635.1 uncultured Armatimonadia bacterium
CGTCGCAAGCTCGAGCTTGCGACGCCGACGCTCCAGAATGACATGAAACGGACTATCCGGGCTTTTCGGCCGCGCTTCTAGCCCCCCGGTTGGTCCCGGCTTTCCACGTCCCAAGCAAGTCCCGGGGCCCGTCTCCGTCTGCGTTGCCCATCCCTTGGGCCCGCTCTCTATCATTGCTCTCCCCCTTCTCCCCCATTCCCCCCTCCGGTGCGGTCGTGCTCGTCCAGGACTCTCTTCGCGCGGTCGATGAGGTCCTGCTCCGGGGTGGGTGGCGGCTCCTTGCGACCTTTGGCGATAAACCGGAGGAGCAGGAAGATCGCGAACAGAGCTACCACGACCACCAGCAGCATCTGGATGGATGCCCGGCGCCGAGCCTCGGGGCTCGCGGGTGCAAGCCCATCACCGTCGGGGGGTGGCGCGGCGACGGGCACATCCAGCACCGGGGCCCGTTGCTCGCTCTCCTGCGCGGGGCAAGCGGAGATCAGGACGCACAGCACGACGGTGCATGCGACGACGACGGCGTAGGTTCGGTTCATGGCGATGTCTCCTTTGGCGGGCGACCCCATTCGCTACGGCAGGGCCCCGGACCTCCCACCCCGGAACTTGCCGGGGTGACGACCCGTCCTATCCGGGGGGCAAGGGGTCCCGTTGCGCCTGGTTCCAGGGCCCTGCGCCTTGCGTCCGGCGGGCACTGCGCGCTATAGTGCACTATCCTGGGGGCCGCCGTGCCCCGCTTTGCCACCCGCTTGGGGGACCCGATGCGATGAAGCTCATCGACCGCTATCTGGTGGGCGAGATGGTAGGGCCCGCATTCGCGGCTCTGCTGAGCTTCGTCGTGCTGCTCACCGGCCACGTTTTGTTCCAGATTGTCGACGATATCGCGGGCAAGGGTATCCGGCTGGACAACATCGCCAGGTTCGCCGCGCTGAAGACCCCTGACGCCGCGGTGTTTGCTCTCCCCGCAGCCACCATGCTGGGTTGCGCCCTGGCGCTCAACAGGCTGGCCTCGGACAACGAGATCGTGCCTCTGCTGGCCGGAGGTGTGGGAGGCGTTCGTCTCATGGGTGCGGCGATGGCGGTGGGGGTCATGGCTACCTTGCTCTCCTTCGGTCTCAAGGAGTACGTCGTCCCCATCGCCGATCAGAGGGCCGAGGAGCTCAAGCGCGAGATGCTCCTGCGCCAGAAGACGCTGGTGTTCAAGCCGGGCAAGTTTGTGGACACCGGAGGCAATTGGGTCTTCATCACCCAGGGGGTGGATCAGGGAACCGACACCCTCTTCGGGCTGCGCGCCCTGATGCGGCGGCCCGGAGAGATGCCCCTGGTCTACTACGCCAGGCAGGGCCGCTTCCAGGACAATACTCTCTGGCTGCAGGACGTCCTGGCCCTGCAGTTCGCGTTTCCATCTGACGTATCGAGGGTAACGTCCCCCGAGGGGCGCATCCACCTCGAACAGGTCTCATTCGGGTCGTTCTCGGGCCAGACCGACAGCAACGAGAGCCTGCGGGCCCTGCTGGACAGGAGGGCGCAGTTGAGGACCGGCCCCGCCGGCTCGACGCGGAGGCTGGATCTGGAGATCAACACGCGCCTGGCCAATGCCACGGCGTGTTTCGTGTTCGCCCTTCTCGCCGCCCCCATTGCCATGCGGTTCGGCCGCGGACAGAGTCTGGCCGGGGTGCTGGTGACTCTTGTGGTGGGCTTCGCCTACTTCCTCATCGGGCTGGGCCTCAGGCTCCTGGGGGGCAACGGGACCATACCGGTCTCGGTGGCCGCCTGGGCCCAGAACGCGCTGTTGGCCGTCGCCGCTGTGATGGCCATGCGGCGGGTGTAGGCGGAAGGGACCGGCGGCGCTTTCCCGCGGCCCCTGTTGGGGGCATTGGGGGCGAGCGCCGGATACGAAAGGCACAAATGCACCGGGGCATGCACCGACGACTATCGGTTGGGGCGTTGGTGTGCGCGCTTGCCTGCGCGCCGTGTTATGCTGCTCGGTGGACAGACCTATGGCCGCAGGAGAGTGAGGTTGGGTCGACGACGGCCGGCGGCGAGGAGGGTCGGCCTGCGGCGGCGCAGGACACGCCCACGGGCCCCGCGCCCGCTCCCCGGCCGGAGCAGGCGGAGGAGATCGGGGTCTCTGCCGCCGAGGCGGCGTCTCGGGAGGACGAAGGTCTGCCGCCGGGCGCTCCGGCGGAGACAGAGCTTTCCACCGCCGCCCGGGAGCCGGAGGCCGGAGAGCTCGCAGCCGATGGGGAGGACCTCCTCCCCGCTGCCCCGGGTCTAGTGCCGATGGCCGAAGGCGAGCCGCCGGCTCAGACCGCCGAGGGCGACGCACCGGGGACCGGGGAGGCGCCGTCGCCGGAGGCTCCTCCCGCTCCGGCCACCCCGGCCGTCCCCGAGGGAGCCGGAGCGGCCGCTGTGCCGCCCCCGCCCCCCACAGGGGCCGCCGCAGCGTCTCCGGGCGATGACGATATCCGCTTCAAGGCCGATAACGTCGTGGTCGTCGATGAAACGGTGATGGCCGAGGGAGGCATCGAGGCCCAGACCAGGGAGTTCACCATCACCTCGGACACCGCGCTGATCGATGCCGACCAGGTGTGGGTGTACTTCGTGGGCAACGTGGTGGTCGGCTCCGACAAGCTCAGCGCCACAGCGACGAGCTTCACCGTCAACCTCGAGACCTCCAAGTGGCATGCCAAGGACGTTCGGCTCATGGCGCAGCCGCAGTTCTTCGAATCGGCCGAGGTCACCGAGCCGGTGTACGTGTGGGCCGAACGCACCGGGAGCCAAGAAGATGGGGACGGGATCGAGGGTTTCGCCGGGCTGGCCACGACGTGCGACAAGAGCGCCCACCGGCACTATGAGCTGCGCTCCAACTACATGCGCGTCACGCCCGGCAACCGGCTGCTGGTGCGGAGGCCGCAGCTCTACCTATTCGGCCACCGCATCCTGACCTACCCGTTCGACCTGATCCTGTCCTTCAACCGCAAGGACAATCGCTGGATTCCCGAGGTGGGCCGCAACGAGGTGGAGGGGTACTACGCCAAGTTCGCTTTCAACTATCTCTTCAACCAGCAGAATACCGGCCTGCTCCGCCTGCATCTGACGGAGAAACGAGGCGTCGGTATGGGTTTCGACCATGGCCTGGACTCGCCGCGACACACGGCGCAGCTCAGCCTGTTTTACGAGCCCAAGGAGGGAGCGCTGTCCTCGCGTCTGAGCCACCGCTGGCTGGCCTCGGAGCACTTCACCACCAGCCTCAGCTCCGATCTGCAGCGCAATAGCGGGTACTCGGGAAGCACGGAGACCCTGGCCAACAGCCTGAATCTGGAGCTCACCGGCGCGGGTTCCGCGACCCAGTTGGGTTTCCAGCAGTCCCTGTCGGAATCGAGCTACACCACCTCGCGGCGGTTCACCACCGCCTTCACCCATCGGAATAACAGTCCGGGACTGGACTGGAACGTCCGCGCCACCATGCAGGATTCGCGCTACGGCACGGATGTGGCCCCGGACCGGTCACTGGACGCGGGTTTCGAGCTGCGGCGGCGCAAGAAGAGCTACGACTGGGCGCTATACGCCGACGACTACTGGGACCTGGACGCCCAGGGCACCCGTCGCACCCAGACGCACCGCCTGCCGGAGTTCGAGTTCAGTACCGACACCCAGCGCCTGGGGATGAGGCCGCTGTTCGGGCGGCTGGACACCCGGGCCAGCTTTTCCCTCGGGCGCTACACCCAGGAATCGGAGCAGGAGGAGTTCGGGCGGGCGAGGTTCAGGTTTGACTTCGGCGGCAAGGAGCACCGGCTGGGCGCCAAGTCCAGACTGCGAACCAACGCCTACTACTATCAGTCCTTCTACGGTGAGGGCTCGGCGCAGTATACGGTCGGGCTCAACTCCCAGCTCAGCACAGACTGGGGCCGGGGCTGGAACACGCGGGTACAGTACGGCTGGTCCAATCCCGACGGGTACGCCCCGATCCGCCTGGACTACTGGGGCCGACGCAGTGACATCGCGGTCCAGGCCGTACACCTGAAGCCCGGCAAGTCGCGCTTCGACCTCTCCGGAGGCTTCGACCTGCTCAATGACCGCTGGAACACGCTGACAGGGCGGGTGGAGTACATGACCTCCCGCAGCTCCAAGCTCGACCTGCAGGCCGCTTTCGACCTCAACGAGGTGCAATGGCGGCCTCTGAATGCGAGATGGGCCTTCGTCCACCCCGACCAACTGAGCATCACTCTGGGCAGCCTGTACGACCTCAACGATGGGCAACTGACCCAGGGGACCATCGACTTCGACTGGCGTGTGGACCCCAAGACCCGCCTCGAGCTGCTCACCCGCTACAGCGGCTACACGGAGAAGTTCGACCAACTGGAGACTCGACTCACCCGTGATCTGCACTGTTTCGTGGGCTCGGTATCGTACAATAAGCTTACGGACGATATCCGGGTGAGCATCGGTCTGAAGGCCTTCCCTTCGATCCAGACCGACTTCGGCACCACCCATGGCGCGCGAACGGGTGGGAGCTACTAGACGCCGATATGGGCGCACTTCTTGACGTCTGAGGCGCGGTCTGGGGCTCGTCCCAGTCGTTCGCCTCTCGCCGTTGGCAGGCCCGTAGGTCGGGCTTTCCACTCAGGCTATGCAGGAACGCATTGGAGCCAGATATAGCCATACTCGCGTGCGAAATGATGGCTCCCGTTCGGCGGAAGCACTTGCCTTGTGGGGTCTCCGGCGTCGGGCGGAGCAAGGGGCCAGTGGTGAGGAGCCGTTAGCCGTGCTCCCGCCCCGCTTGCGGGGAGGGCCAAGGTGGGGTCCCGGCCGTTGCGCACCGCCGCCTCTACGGCGCCCCCCTCAATCCCCCCGCAGGCGGGGCGAGGCACGACCCCGCGCCTCGCCGGAAGTACATGCCGGCGATGTGGCGACGTGAGTCAGCGCCTGCCAGTAACCTGCATGATCTGAGGTATAAGCCCGGCCGAAGACCCCGCCTTCGCCGGGAATGTCATTGTGAGAGCGTCCGCTCCCGCAGGGAGCAGCTCGAGGAATCCCCTGGCATTCACCGAGGTTCTTCGCCCAAGCGTCGCAAGCTCCCAAGCTCCAGCTTGCGACGCCGACGCTCCAGAATGACAGGAACCGCGCCGACCGGGCTCTTCGGCCGGACTTCTGTAGGGCCGGTGAGCAGCAAACAGGGCGCCGGAGCGTGTGAGCTCCGGCGCCCTGTTAGGTTCTTGGGTCGGCCTGCGACGCGGGCGGCAACTACATCAGGTCAAGACAGACCAGGGCCTGCTTGTTGCGCACGATGAGCTTGCCATCGGCGACGATGGGGGCGGTCCAGTGCTGGCCGGAGAGGGGCTTGATGCGCCCCAGCTCGTTGTAGCCCGAGGGGTCGGCGGCGACCATCACCACGTCACCGCCCGAGCCGTTGACGGCGATGATGGCGTCATCGACGCAGACGATGCCGCCCTTTTCGAAGCCGCCCTTCTTCCACACTGCCTTGCCGGTCGAGGGCGTCAGGCAGACCAGGTTGCCCGGATCGCCGGTGCCGAAGATGAAGCCCTTGTAGAAGATCGAGGAGTTGAAGTGGGCGCTGATCTCCTTGTTCTCCCAGAAGATCTCGGCCCCGTCACCCGTAACCTGGATCAGGGCACAGCCCCGATTGTAGCCGCTGGTGATGAACACGTACCCATCGGCCACGATGGGTGTGGCGGCGTTCACGTCGTACTCGGTCTCCCACGGGACGCGCCAAAGGCTGCGCCCCGTCTCGGCATCCACGCCGTAGAGCTCCTTGCCCGCGAAAATGACGTACTGCCTGAGGCCTCCGAGCTCGGCGGCCACGGGAGTGGCGTACCCCGGAGGTCCACCATTGCCGCCGGTCCAGATGGTCTCGCCGGTCTCCTTGTTCAGTGCGGCGCAGCCGGTTTGGCCGCCCGGACAGACGATGATCTTCTCGCCATCGATCAGCGGCGATATGGCGTAATCCCAGGTGGGCTTTTGGCCTCCGAACTCCGTGCGCAGATCGATGGCCCAGATTACCTCACCGGTCTCGGCGTCCAGGCAGTGCAGCAGTGCATTCCGGCTGAGAGTGTACAGGCGGCCCTCGGAGAAGACCGGAGTGGAACGGGCGTAGCCGTAGTTGGCGCCGCCCGGATCGTCATAGGCGTAGGCCCAGGCCTGATTACCGGTGTTCAGGTCCATGGCACGGACGACGTCCTGATTGCCTTTGCGGTCGATGATGAACAGAAACCCGCCCGCTACCGAGGGGCCGGCATAGCCGTCGTCGGAGAGCTCCATGCGCCAGAGCTCCGCAGGGGGCTTGGCCTGCCAGTCCTTGTTGATCCCGGTGTCGGGCGCGATACCATTTGCTTCAGGCCCCAGGAACTGCGGCCAGTCGGCGGCCCAGGCGGTCCAACTCGCCACTGCGCACGCCACGATGAGCACGACGCGGATCGCTCGAACCATTGCATTACCTCGCTTCAAGTGATCTGGCAAGCCGCAGAAGCCCACTTACCGCGGCCTCAGGGCAAAGGGCCCTATTTCAGTAGCTCGACGAACTCGTCGACGGTGAGGCCGGCCTGGCGGATGATCGCCCTGAGTGTGCCCGGCTTGAGGTCTCGTCCGCCATGGACCGGGACCGGCACGGTCCGCCGCGTAGCCGGATGCCACAGGACGACGTGCGAGCCGCTCTGCCGCCGCTAGGCGCCGCAGCGCTCTGACTGCTTCTGGACCGGAAACGACCGGCAGTTCACGCAACCTTCGCCCGCTCCCTCACCGAGACCCTGCAGACAAAGGCCTCGTTTGCGTCGCCCATGTCAAAGGACACTGTGGTGACGTCCGACGGCGGAGCTTTGCCGTCTTCGGCTCCCACGTCCAGCAGCAACTCGATGAGTTCCTGCGCCATTGTGAGGCACTCGCCAAGGTCGTCGCCCTGCGTCGCCGCGCCGTCGAAGGCAGGGATGAGCACCGAGTACCCGCCCACCGGCTCCTTGAGCATCACGAGAGTGTATGTCACGTTCGATCCTTCCAATGCGCCGCCACGCGGGGCGCGGGCGCTGTGGGTCGGCGTCCACGGTCCAGCAAGGCTCCGTCCCAAGCCGCTCAGGCGCCCACTGAGGCCTTGTGGCAACGGACGGCGGCGGTCGTCCCGACCGCCGAGTCGGCCTGGAAACTCAGACTATGCAGGTTTCGGGCGGGCGCCGATTCACGTCGCCTCACCCCCCCGAGCCCCGCCTCTCGGCGTCTCTGCGAGCCGCTTGTACTCGCCGATACGACTGGCGAGACGGGAGGAGGGGGGAGAACGGCAGTACTTCGACCGTTCCGGACGCGGG
>CAYRFY010000431.1:0-1858 GCA_964423635.1 uncultured Armatimonadia bacterium
CCCATCCGGCACCCCGGTTCTCACTCACTCCTGGCCGGCTATGGTGCCGGGGGTCAGTACGTACAGTGTGCGGTCCCTGTCCCGGGCTCGGGCTGTGATGCGGTAGGAGCGGCCTGCGGTGGGTTCGTACCGGACCAGAGCGGCGCCGTCGAAATTGCGGAGGATACGCAGGGCGTCCTCGGGCGCCAGGCCCGGGACGCCCTCGAGGGTCGCGGGGTTGAGGAACGGAGGGTAGGCCTCGGCATACCCCTCCATGAAGGCCTGGAGGCGGCGCAGGGCCTCGGCGCAGGCGGTGCGGCGCGCGAAGTCACTGCTGCCCGCGGCCCAGGAGCACTTCCCGATGCCCAGGATCGTCAGCGGAGCGTCGAGCAGTTGGGTGATGGCGAGCTCGGCGGTGGCGATTCGGCCCGGGGGTTTGGGCGGGGTGTTGAGAGCGGTCTGCCCGAAGCTCTGGCGTGTGGCCGGGTCCATCCACCGCGACATTGCGGCGGCGGCTCCGTACGCCACGGCGGTCTGCGTCCCCTGGCCGACCCAGACGCCGCCGCCGGTGAAGCCTTCGGCCGCCACGTAGCCGTCGTTGCAGGCGACATGCGTCCTCCGCGTCCCCGGATCGTAGGCCACGGCATACTGCGTACCCCGCACGGCCGCCACTGCCGAGGGGGTGTACACCCTCATCTCTGAGGCGCTGCCGAAGTACGGCCCGACGCTGGACCACGCCCGCCCGCAGGCCAGGAAGAACGACCGCGATCGCCAGCCTCCCTTGCGGTGGTACTCCATGAGCCGGACCACCAGCTCCGTGTTGTTGGAAAGCGTGGTCACACTGCCGTCGGAAAACTGCACCGTGGCGTGGGAATCGATGCCGGTACGCACGATGCATCGGTCGCTCAGCCGGTGGTTCGCCTCGGCCGCGACCGCAGTGGGCGCCAGGGGTTCCTGGACGGTCACTTGCCCTCCGTAGTCGATGAGCAGGGCGCAAAACTCGCGGTTCTCGCGCCGCACGCCGTCGCCGATCACGACCAGCGCGATGACGCCCAGCCAGAGAAACACGCGGGGTTCCAGCCAGGCCGGGAGGTGCCATCGCTTGCCCGGCCGGCGGGCCCTCCGGCGTCGTTTCTTCGCGTCGTCCGAGGCAAGCTCGGCCAGGGCCTCAGACAACACCTCCTCATCCGTCCGGGGTCTCCTCTTCCGCCTCCGGGGCGTGAGCATCCCCGCCATCCCCTTCTTGTCCACTCCCTGCAGTGTGCACAACCTCGTAGACTCTTATACCCGCTGAACGCCCCCTTACATTCGCCATTCCCAGCTCTCGTAGGGCAAGACGCCCCCCGAGGAGCCGGGCGGTGTCTTCGCTGATGATGAAGGGCACGCCGAAGTCCCTGCACATTTCCCCTATTCGAGAGGCCGTGTTGATCGCGTCGCCGATGGCCGTGAACTGCATGCGCTCTTCAGACCCCACATTGCCGATAACCGCCTCCCCGGTGTGGATCCCGATGCCGATCCCCAGCGGCGTGCGCCCCTCCTGCCGCGCCCAACGCCGGTTTAGCACCTCCAGGCGCGCCAGCATCTGACACCCCGCGCGCACCGCCAGGTCCGCCTGGGCCTGCTCCTGGGTACCGAAGGCATTCCAGACCGCCATGAGCCCGTCTCCCATGAACTTGTCCAGGTAGCCGTCGAGGTCGAAGACGGCGCGGCTCATCTCGGTGAAGTACTCGTTGAGCTGGGCCACCCAGACCTCCGGTGCCCTGCTCTCGCACAGCGCCGTGGAGCCCCGCACATCGGAAAACAGCAAGGTCACCAGACGGCGCCGATTGTGGCGGGTAAGGTCGGGAGCCTCCATCAGCTCCTGCAGGACGTCCGGGGA
>CAYRFY010000431.1:1868-7307 GCA_964423635.1 uncultured Armatimonadia bacterium
CGCCGAACTGATGTCGGATCAGGTCCCGCTCCGAGGTCAGCCGTGCATAGAGGCCGACGCCCATGGGCAATGCGGTGCCCAGCAACATAGCCCCGTACGGCAGCCACAGTCCCCACAGTGCCAGGGAGAGGAACGAAAGCCCCCCCAGGAGCAGCAGGGCGATGCCGAGAGCCACACCCACGGCCAGAGCGCCGCTCCACACCAGCACTCCCGTCGCTGCCCCCATCAGCAGAGCGATCAGTCCCCACAAGTATGAGCCGCTCACGTCGGCCAGAGGGGCGCGCAACAGCAGGCTGCTCACGATGTCTGCGTTGGTCTCCACGCCGAAGAACACCCGCGGCTCTTCGGCGCCGCCCGCACGGTACACTGCGGGCCGGATGTCATACAGCCCCGGTGCCGTGCTGCCGATGATCGCGATCCTGTCGCGGAACATCTCGGCGGGTACGGTGCCATGCAGCACATCGGCGATGCCGACTCTGGGGACGGTTCCCGAAGGACCGCAGTAGTTGATCAGGGCTTTCCCCGCCAGCAGCGGCAGGGGCGGGCGGTCCGTGCCGGGCAGGATGAGGGAATCGGTGCGGAGGCTCGCGCTGATGCTTTTCCCGGAGAGGCCGGCCCAGACCGAGGCCACGGCGACCCCGAAGTGGGGGTACAGTCGATCGCCCGGGCCGACACGCAGGGGCTCGAAGCGCCGGAAGACGTGGTCGCTGTCGGGGTCGATGTCCACATAGCCCACGGCGGCGGCGGCCTGAGCCAGTACCGGAGTGGGCAAAGCCAACGTCAGGCCCTGCGCCGACCGCGGCAGCCGCGCCGGAGTGCCCGGGTAGGTGAACCGGCCCAGGAGCGCCCGCTCGGAAGGCTGCGGAGAGCCACCGGGGCGCCAGTGCGCCGCCAGCACCACTCGCCCGTGTCGCGACATGGCCGCCGCCAGCGCTTCATCGGCGTCGCTGCGCAGGGCTCCGCCTTCCCCGACAGCGCCGGAAAGACGGTCTGGGTCTACGTCGGGCTCGGTGAACAGCAGATCGATGGCCACGACCCTCGCCTCCCGCAGCGGTCCGTCCAGCAGGGCGGCGTAGATGTCGCGGTGCCACGAGTGGTAGCGGCCCATCCGCTGCAGAGACTCGTCGTCGATGTCCACAATGACGATGTTCGGGGGCGGCTCGGGAGCCGAGAAGTGGATGAACACGGAGTCATAGGCGTAGTGCTCGACGAGGGAGAAGACCATCAGCTCCCGGGTCCAGGGAGTGGCGCGCAGAACCACCACGACCAGGGACAACGCGACGGCGATCTGAATGCCCCGCGCGCGCCTGGCCTCAAGGGCTCTCGTCAGACAATCCGCAGTCGCCACGATTCCCTCCCCCCCGCCGGAGCGGCCGAAGCTCATTGATCGAGCTCCGGCACGCTCCCGACAACTTCCAGAGACGCATCAGAAGGTCCTGAGCCGGCCAAGTCTGGAGAGCTCCGGAGGAAGGCCTGCCCGCCGCGCTCCCCTCGTCAGGGCGACAACCGTCCGGGGCCGGCATACCCGCTCCCGGCCTCCGGTCAGTCGAGATCCGGGAAAGCCGGCACGCACCGCCCGCGGCACCGCTCCGCCCCGCTCACTCCAGCTCTCCGGGGTCCCGCCCGGCCAGACGCTCCGCCGTCCTTCGCAGCAGGTCCATCCCCGAGCCCTCGAAGTTCATGGCCTCATGCAGGTCGATGCCGTCGAAGCCGTTGCCAACGGTCTTGTCGGCCAGCAGCTTGAGCTTGGCGTCCACCTGCTGCCGATTGCCGCTCAGCCACTCGCCGAAAGTGTAGAGCTTCGTGCGGCCGCTGCAATGGCTCTGATAGTGCTCGGCGGCCCAGGAGAACAGGTCGGCGGCGGCACCGATCTCCTCGCCCTTGGCCTTCCAGTACGGTGTGCCGGGCTGGGTGCACAGCTCGTAGTCGCCGAGGACGAAGGCATCTGCGATCCCCTCGTCCACCAACTCGCGCCACAGATTCCTGTACCGTGCCACGCCATTGTCGCCGAAGTACAGCGGGGCGCACATCTGCGTGTAGTCCCCAAGCTGCAGGCCGATCCACAGCTCCTTGCCCCGCTCGTGGCAGACCGCCGCCAGCTCGCGGTAGAGGCTGTTTTGTGCCTCTCCCTTGATCGTGTGCCAGGCTTCCTTGTCGAACTCCTCGGCGGTGCGGATGTCCACCCCGTGCCGCTGCCGGTACTCGGCGACGATGGGGTCCTCGTAGCCGTAGAAATCCACCCCTCCGGGGTTGGGAAGGTGGCGACAGTGGGCGCTGGTGGAGCAGTGGATGCCGTCGGCGCCCAGGTCGAGCAGCTCCGTGGCCTGCGCCACCCGGAACGCCCGGGACTCGGGCCAGGCGTAGCTGATGAGGCCTTCAAAGCGCGTCTGGCCGTCCTTCGCCGTCCACTGGCACTGCGGGAACTCGTCGATGAACTTCGACCGGTACCCGGGGAACCCGTCGTCGAAGATGTCCAGCCACATAACCACCTTCATGCCCAGCTCGTGGCCGATGCGGATGAACACCTCGGGCGGGTTGAAGGCCGCCAGCACCCGGGCGTACTTCTCGTTCCAGGCGATATGGCTCTCGATGTACTTGTCCAGATCGCCGATGGCCGAGCTATTGGCGCCGTGGGCCCGGGCGTGCTCCACGTCGAACCCGATGGGGTAGCTCAGGTCCGTGTGGTAGGGCAGGTAGCCCAGATAGCCCATGCGCACCAGCAGGGTCTGGCAGCCATGGGCGTGCAGGTCGCGAACCAGTTTCTCCACTTCCGCCTCGGTCATGGGCTCAGGGCGTATGTAGACCTCGTCATTGAAGTCGATATCGACGATCACCTCGGGCGCAGCGACACACTGACCGGACAGCAAGGAGCCGAGCAGGAATAGCAGGCTCATGGTGGTCACCCACAGAGTAATGATGAGTCCGTCGTCGTCTTCCGCCGTGGCCGTCCGCCGCACGGACCGGCCGTTAGCCGTTCAACCTCGCCCAGCCCGCGCAGCGGGCGACCGGGGGAGGTCGACAGGGCGGCCCGCGGGGCGGGACGAAGGAGAAGGAAGGCGCGCCGGCGGCCCGCAGGGAGCGGCGCCGTGAGCCGTTCCGCGACTCGTGCCGACGCCAACGTCGCCTCACCCCTGCGACCGCAAGCGGTCGCTGTCCCCTCTCCCTTACGCCCGCAGACAACGCGGGCGACGGGAGGAGGGGACGGCCCGAAGGGCCAGGGGGTGATGCGCCGTCCGCCGTTCCCCGCCACGCGCCACGAACCACGCGCCACGGCCGTTACGCCGTTCCCCGCCACGAACCACGCGCCACGGCCGTTCCCGCCGTCTTCTACCTCAGCCCCTTGCCCTCCAGCGGCGGCACGATGCCGATGTCCGTCGTCCACGTGCTACTGTGCCAGCCCGTGCGCTCCACATTGCGCACCCCGAAGGAGAACTGCATCTCATCTCCGTACCGCACCAGCTTCACCAGCACCTTGTTGATGCCCTTCTGCATCTTGACGATCTTGTTGTTGTCGAAGGGCATGTAGGCGTGCCGGCTGTCGTCCTCCATCTCAAGCTCACCGTTGAGCCAGAGCTTGAAGCTCGAGCTATTGCCGATGCACAGCCAGTGCTCCCGCTCCTGCGGACAGTCGATGTACTGCAGAAGGTAGGTGACCAAAGGCCCCCGGCACTCGAACAGCTCGGCGGATGTGAAAGCATCGATCGGGGTGGAGAAGATGAACTGACGATGGTAAGGAACGTCCTCCCCACAGATGGGCAGGTCGGGGTTGATGGCCGCCTCCGGCAGGTACTGCTTGTCGAAGTCCACGCTGTTGGTGAACCCCGTCTTGCTGTCCCAAAACGGCCCGTATACCCGCCACAGCCAGGACCCGCCGATCCCGAACTCCCTGGTGTCCACGACTTCGTCATCCGCCACCAGCTGCGCCCGGCAGATGTTGGTCAGCGGGAGGCTGTCGATCTCATGGGGACAGGAGACCTCGCAATCCGCCAGCTCGATGTCCATCCCGGGCACCCAGATGCTCTGCTCGGGGAAGGCGACCCGCAGCGGCTCCGGGGCGCTGAGACGGATCGCCCCGTCGATGTCCCGCTGCGTCGCGTTGACGAACACCGGATGCACGTTGACCGTCTGTCCCGGCGAGATCGCCGGACCCTCGGGATACTCCAGCTTCAATCTTAGCGGCGCCGGGGGTTCGGACTTGCAGGGAGTGGCCTCCCGTGGGGCCCCGGTGATGCTGACCCCCGTCTCCCGTGCCCGGGCGATGTGCACGCCCATGGCGCAGGTGTCGGCCGTCAGCTCACGGATGCTATTGCTCTGCCGCTCGTAGTCGATGCCCAGGGAGAACCTGTCTTGAAGTGGGTCCTTCCACTTGGCCGGAATGGCCTGAGCCCCGTGCATGATGCCGATGAGCGCCCCGGCCGTGGCGCAGGTGCAGTCCGTGTCGTAGCCGCAGTTGGCCGCCGTAAGCATCACCCGCTCGAAGTCATCTTTCCCCTCCAGCAAGGCCAGCAGCGTGAAGCCGATGTTCTGGGTGGCCGAGGTCATGTCCGGCGAGCCGTAGCGAGACAGGATCTTCATCCGCACCGCTCGCCAATCGCAGTCCTGTCGGTACCAGCGCAGGGTGTCCTCCAGGCACTGCCGCAGCCGGCTGTCCTCGGGCAACGACGCCATCCCGATGTCCAGGACCACATCCATGTCGCTTTCGAAGAACGCCACCGCCTCCATGGTGGCGAAGAGCTGCTCGGCCTCCACCGAGGCACCGGCATGATCCAAGGTCGCATCCAGCCAGGCGTACTCCCGGGCCAAAGCGGGAGCCCCGGGGGCCACGAAGGCCCAGATCTCCGAGCGGATCGGGCAGCCCATGCACTCCTTGAAGAAATCGTTGTTGAACCAGCCCGAAGTCGGCGGGTAGATCTTCCGCGAGAAGTTCTTCATCCCGTACCCGTACTCGCAGAAGGGGTACCAGATATGGTCCAGCCACTCGTGGGCGAGGTCCTCGCCCGTCAGCCACGGGCCGTACTGCTCCAGGGCATGCAGCCACACCACCTGGAAATCCGCGTCATCATTGGGCGCCGAGATGTCCGGGATCTCCTGGTAGTAGGTGAGTGAGAGGGTGTCCTTGATGCCCTCCACCGGGCCGCCGATGGTACCGCCGATGAACTTGCCGTACCAGCCGCCGAGGACCTTATCCTCATAGGTCTTGTAGTCGATGGTAAGTGCCATCCGACGATCCTCCTGATCTGGGCGTGGCTCACCGGGGACGCTTCTCCTGCAGGGGCCACCGGCCCCCGGAGCGAAACCTTGCCTTGCCTGCCGACGTATCTATTCTACATAATACTCCGAGAGCGCCGGCTTCGGGGCACGGCCATAGAAGCGCGGCCGCAAAGTCCGGCCGGCCCGGCTCATGTCATTCTGGAGCGTCGGCGTCGCAAGCTCGAGCTT
>CAYRFY010000432.1:0-7298 GCA_964423635.1 uncultured Armatimonadia bacterium
GTTGGAGGCCTGCGCGGAGTCGACGGCGCCCGGCACCCTCGAGGACTTGGCCGCACAGTGGTTCGCCTGCGAGCAAGCCGCCGCTGACTGGGACCTGACCACACTCACGTCCCTGGCCCTCTCGCTCAGGGCACCGTCTGGCGCCGCGGAGATGCTGCGCTGCGTGCATGTGGCCGCGGTGCTCCTGCGTCGAGGATGTTTCACGGCGGCGCTCCGGGTGGCCGGGCTGTGCAGCAAGTCGACGGCCCCGGTTCCCCTGCTGCGCCTGCATTCCCGCTATCTGCGCGGAGCCGCTCTTGCGGCCTGCGGCCGCTACTTCGACGCGATGGACGACCTGCAGGCGGCCGCGGGCGCCGAGGACCGTTGGCTCTCGGCGGTGGCCGCTCTGGAACTCGCCGAGGCCTACGAGTTCACCGGCCGCACAGCGGCCGCGGCTCGACGGTACGGCACTGTGGCCGCAGGCGGCAACTGGTGGTGGGTACGCTTGAGGGCCGCCACCGCCCTGCGACGGCTGGGCAGGCGAACTCAGGACACCGCCACGGACAGCGCCGACGTGCCGGTGATCTACTTGGGCGAGGACCGGCAGACGCGCGGCGACTGGTTCCGGCACTTCGGCAGCGAAGCGTTCTGCCTCTGCGGGTGCTACGCCGGTAGCGACCTGCTGGGCGGCCCGCGCTACGCGCAGTGTGGCATATCGAAGCGCACGGGCCTACCGGAGGTACCGGCGCCCTCGTGGAGCAGCCCGTCCGCCGCCCCCGATCCCAGCTTCCTGTACATTCCCGATGACGACAAGTGGCGGGCCACCAACTGGGACGACCGGGGCGAGGCCTATGCCCCCGGCTCCGGGCCGGACCTATGCGTCGACCTCACGGTACCCGCCGGCCTGCACCGCCTGTCTCTGTACTTCATGAATGACTGCTGCAACTACGAGCCGGGCCGGGACATGACAGTCGAGGTGCAGGACCGAGAAGGGCGCGTGCTGGCCGCCACCGAGGTCAGACACTTCCTGCGCGGAGTCTACAAGCAATTCGCCGTGCGCGGGCCGCTGGACGTCACGGTCCGCATCCACAAGAACGCCGGCCTGAACGTACTGCTCCAGGGGCTATTCCTGGATGCCATCACCCCCATTCCCCCGCCGACGCCGGCGGGCTCCACTCCCGACGACGTCGCCGACATCGACCTGACGACCCTCGCCCGCTGGTCGGACACGATGGGTGCGACCGGGCCGGGACAGGACGAGAGCCTCGCCGCGGCCTGGCGTCGCTGGCAGGAGGCGGAGGCCGTTCATCGCGAGCCATTCGAGGAGCGGGCCCGTTTCAGGCGCTACGCCGAGATGCTTCAAGCGGCCATCGGCCCCGGGCCGGCCGCCGAGGCGCTGGGCTCCTACGCCTGGGACAATCTGGCCGAAGGTCGCACATGGGCAACCACCGCGGCTCTGGAACGGCGCCACGCTCTGCCGGCACAGCCCGCCGACGGGCGGGCTCTGCAGGCGGACCGGGAGGACGCCGCGCTCCGCCTGCTGCGGCCCGTGAAGGTGTGTGCGTATGGCTCCGAGTCCGACTGCCCGGCGTACTCGCCTCTGGCGAGGGAGACCTTCGCGGCCATTCTCGCCGCACTGGAGGATGGGGAGGCGGTCGCGTACTGTCACGACTTCGTGGCTCAGCACGGCTGGAAGCAACGTCGCCTCGTGCTGCAGGCGCTGGGGTACCTCGTCGACAAAGCGGGTGCCGCTGAGCTGACCAATGACGAACTGTGCATCCACGTGAGCAGGTTCGCCCAGCCCGTGGACTCGCTGGACCTCCTGAAGTCTGAACTCGAACGGTCTCCGCAGCGCGCCCGCGATCTCAGGGTGTGGCGCGCGTTTGGCGGCGCATGCGTCAACGGTGGGAACGTGGACGGGATCGTCTGGATGACCCAGAGGGTCGCCACCGTGGCCGGCAATGACGACGCGGTGGCTCAGTTTCTGCTGGGCTACGCTGGTATCTTGCGCGAGATGGGGGCCTGTCAGGAAGCGCTCGCGACGTGTGGTCTACTGACGGGGAGTTTCCCCAGAACCAGGGCCGCATTGCAGGGGAGGAGGCTCAGGGCACAGATCGTGCTCGAGGAGCATCGATAGCACCAGCCGGGGACATGGATGGAGGCGATATAACATGCCAAGAACGTGTGTCGTCCTGCTTGCCTTTGGGTGCTGTGCTGTGCCCGGAGCCGGTCTCGCCGCTGTCGTACCGGAGCTTGTCAGGCCCGCCGGCCGGGTGGCGCCCGTCGCCCCCGTTACTGCCCTCTTCGAGGCACATCTCTCGGTCGGCGGGGAAGACGTGACCGACCAGGCCACATTCCACTGGCGCTTCATGCCTGATGGCTCGCCAAGCAGCGCAGACGGCAATCCCGTCGAAGCCTGCTTCTATACTCCGGGTGACGACAAGCAGGTCTATGTCACAGCGGCGTTCGCCGGAGGAACGTACATGACCAACTACGACTTCGTGGCGATCGGCGGCATGACGTCGTTCCAGAAGGATGGCGTGCTGATCTTCCTGCATGAGCCGGAGCAGTCGGTCACAGACACGGCCAAATCTCGCGTTGGGCAGCCGGATGGGACCACCTACGAATGGGCTTTCACCACGGGCGGCGACAAGGCGGAGTTCACCAGTGACCCCCAGCAACCGGCGGTCATCGTCTCGCCGGTGCATAGCAGCACAGAGGAGGGCGACATCTCCGTCGCCTGCACCTACTCCCTCGACGAGACAAGCTACACCTATGGCGGCCCGATCATGCTGAACCGGGGGTGCCGGGCAACCTCGCACAAGCCCACGGCCCCGCCGAGCTACCAGAACGCCACGTGCGCGCAAGCCCTGTACCCCTACGACGATGACACACACCGCCTCGGCCACTTCGGCCGCCCGTGTCCATTCTACTGCGCGAGCCAGTTCGACCGGAAGATGGCAGGACAGAAGTGGTGCGAGTATGTGTGGCCGGCGGCAGACAGCCCCTGGCAATTCGCGCCGTACTGGGCCTCAGTGCAGATACCGGACAGCGGGGTCGTGACCGACTGGTACACCCAGGCGCCACCGTACGCAGGAACGCACACACCCAGGGCGAAGGCGATGCAGAAAGTGTACGTCGGGGGCTGGCACGGCCAGAACACCAACACGAACCCATTCTGGCTCACGCGCATCGATCACTGGTAGGACCCCCACGTGGACATCATCCCGGACCCACAGTGACACCCGCGCGATGCCGAACGAACGGAGGCAACACCATGGCAGTTGCGTTGCGCTTGGCCGCCATTGTGGTCTCGTACGGCTGCATCAGTGCCTCCCAGGCCGTCGAATGGCCGCCACCCGTGTGGACTCCGAGCGTGGCTCTGGGTGTCGGCGTGGCGGACTTCAGCATGGACGACGGGACGGCACTGGACGCCCTCAAGCTGCTTGACAACGAGTGCGGCCTGCTCTTTGGGTTCGCAGCGTTGGACTCGGCCGAGCAGGCCCTGCCTCGTCTCAGCCTCCGAGTCAAGGACAAGACGGTTCGGGACATCCTGCAGCAACTGCAGCAGTCAGCGCCACCTGAGCTGGTATTCGCCGAAGCCCGGGGCGTACCGACCGTCGTGTACCGCCCACGCACCGGGGAGGGACCGGCATTCCTGGACCTACCTGCGCCGGCGTTCGACCCCGGTGATGTGGACATCCCGCTGGTCAAGCGATCTCTGGCGGACACGCTGAGGGCAGTGCCTGGGATTCCGCGGCTGTACTCCCACCTGTCCGGTCCTACTGGAGCAAAGCCGTTCCGGCGCGTCTCATTCGACGGCGGCAGCGTCATGGAGCTGTTGGGCGAGGTGGCGGCGTGCCTGGGGGAATCGTGGATCATAGGTGGCAGCGTCACCAGCGGCACGGCCTATCTGCAGTTTGGCCAGGCATGGGGGCTGTCGAGGGATCTGCTCGGAGCGGCCAGCCGGTCGCCGGAGGCCCCTCGAGAGCCGCTGCCTGATCGGCCTCCCTCTCGGGACGCCGTCGAGGAGCGGGTCAGCGCCGCTCTGGTCCGAGGCCGCATCGCTATCCACGAAACCGACGCTGCCATCGCCGACATCATCGGCCTGATGGACGACCCCTGGGCGTCGAAGAATGTAGGGGGGCTCACGGACTCCATCGAGGTGCTTGGCGCCGCGCGCGCCCTGGAGGCCGTGCCTGTGCTGGTGCGGCACATCTCGCTCTCGGTCTACCAGTTGCCGGGGTTCCAGCTCTTCTGGGAGACAGAGCAAGAGGGGTTCGCGTACGTGAAGGACCCCCGGCAGCGGGCGGATGGCATCTACCGCTTCTGGCTGGGCATGTTCCCTGCCGTGGAAGCACTGACCGGCATCGGGCTGCCCTCGGTTGGTCCTGCAATGGCGGCCCTCGCTGAGATCGATGGGGCCATCTCTCCGAACGGTCCGAAGCCGGAGGGGGCACGCGACGAGCCGGAAACCAGGATCATCCTGCTCTGCGAGACCCTCAGCCGCATCCTCGGCCGCGAGGTGGCTATCTCCCGCCTGCGTGAGGCCGCTGCGGAGCAGGAAGATCCCGCCGGGGCAACGCGCCTGCGCGAGGCCGCCGACCGCATTGACAGGGGGCTGGTGCCTGAGCCATGAGCACACGCGTCACCGGATGGCTCGAGCCGTCGCCGCGGGGAGCGATGGTGCTCGCCCTGCTCTTGGGAGCCATTGTCGCCACGTCAGGCGACCCCATCACGCCCCGGCACGACGCCGACTACCACAAGGGCGTCTGCTTCGCCGCCTGGAGCAGTCCGCGGGCCTGGTTGCGCTCGGACTCTGACGAGGCCCTGCGTGCCGTGGCCGATCTGGGCGCCAACTGGGTCTCCCTGCGCATCACGTGGTTCCAGGACCGGTTCGACTCGCCGCTCGTACGCCCGGATTCAGCCTCGCCGGATGATGACGCCATCGCCCACGCCGTGGGAGTCGCCCACTCTCTGGGCATGAAGGTCATGCTCGTGCTGGTGGTCGATCTGGTGGACGATTCCGGAGGCGACGGGTCGCCGGGGGAGAAGTGGCGGGGGATGATCCAGTTTCCCGACGAGGCGGGCTGGCAGGCGTGGTTCTCCTCGTACGAAGCGTTCTGCTGCCGCTATGCGGCGATGGCCGAGGACCTCGGCGCGGACATGCTGTGCCTCGGGGCGGAGCTGACTATCCCCGCCACCACCCGGGAGGGTCGGTGGCGCAGCCTGATCGCCCGCTGCCGCGGCCTGTACTCCGGGCCCCTCACCTACCAGGCCAACTTCAGCCCGCTGACGTACTCCACTGACACGGCCTCGGGTCTTGCGGCCTCGGGGCAATGGCGGGGCGAGTACCGCGCCGTCGGCTTCTGGGACGCTCTAGACTACGCCTGCATCTGCGCGTACTTCCCCCTGACGCGAGACCCCGGCCCCTCGCTTGAGCAGCTACGCCACGCGTGGGAGCCGTGGCTGCAGGACCTGCGCTCGTGGGCCTCTGGGGTCGGCAGGCCGGTGTTGTTCGGCGAGATCGGCTACCACTCGGCACAGGGCGCCGCCCGGCAGCCATGGGCACACCGGATCGCGGGCGAGGTGGCCTGGGACCTGCAGGCGGACTGCTTCAGGGCGTTTCTCGATACCTTCTCCGGGGAGCCCTGGGTCGCCGGAGTCTACTGGTGGCTGGCGCATCCGTCGGAGGAGACCGGGCTGGACCCGGAGGGCAAAGGCTTCCCCTTCATGGGCAAGCCCGCCGAGGAGGTGGTGAGGCGGTCCTACGCGCTGCCCCGGCGTTGACCGTTGGCCGTGCCGTATGGGGCCGCATCGTCGGGCAGCCGTACCGCCTGACCATGCGGCCCGGTCGTTCGCCGTTCGCGCCACGGCGGCGCGTCTGCGGCCGGGCGCCCTGTGCCGTTTCCCCAAGGTGTCCCGCCCGCGGGTGTTGAATAGGGATTCGCCCGAGGCGACCAACCCGGCCGTTGCGGCTTGCCCCCGGAGGACCTCCCGCCATGTTCCCCCAGCCTGTTCGTGCCCCGATCTGGGCCTTCATTCTCATCTCCGCCGGAGGCCTGCTGCTGCACATCAGGATCCATCCTCCCGGCGCAAGTGCGTACTACTGGGTCCCCGTGGTGTTCGGCGTGGCCAACGTGGTGCTCCTGCCCGTACTGCTGGCCGGGCGTACCACCGCGGGCTGGGCCTTCGCTCTGACCGTGCTCACCGCCGTCGTGGGAACGGTGACCATGGCCTGGCACTCGGTGGTGGGGTGGTCGCAGCCGCTGACGCTGCCCAATGTTCTGCTGCTCACGACCTTCCCGGACATCCTCATTGTCGCGGGCAAAGTGCCGCTGGCATGGGTGGTTCTCGACTACTGGCGCCATACCGTCTCGGGTCCGGTCTCCTGCGCCATCCGGGCGGAGGGGCCCTACGAGGAGGCGGGGCGCGGGGTGTGGGGCGCGGAGGTCGCGAGGCCCAAAGTCATCTCAGGCCCCTCGCGGGCCCTGGCGCGGGTGGCCCTGGCTGCGGCCATGGGGGCCCTGCTTGCTGTAGCCGCATGGATCGGCGCCTCCGGACACCCCGCCGGGGGTGGCACCGACGCGATCCTGGTCACTCTGGGGCGGGTGACCGCTCTGCTTGCGGGGATGCTGCTGATGCTGCAGTTCGCCCTTAGCGCCCGCCTGTCCGTGGTGGACCGCGCCTGCGGCCTGGACCGGGCCCTGCGCTGCCATCGGTACCTGGGGGCGGTCGCTCTCACCCTTGCCGTGGCCCATCCGGCCTTTCTGTACGCCTCGAGCCGCTATGTGCTGGGGCCGCTGCGTGCGGAGATCCTGCCCGAGATCGGCGGCATGGCGATCGCCGCGCTCCTCGTCTTGTTGGTGCTGACCAGCGCGTGGCGGACCCTGCTCGGCCTGGGCTACGAAAGCTGGCGGTGGTTGCACTATGCGGGTTTCGTGGTGGTGGCGATGGTGACGGCGCATGCCACACAGCTCGGGGGCAGCCTGCGCGCCGGCTGGCCGCGGGCCTTCTGGCTGCTGGCCTTCGCGGCGTATGTAATGCTCTTGGTGTGGGCCAAGGTGGTTCGGCCGCGTCTCGTGGACAGGCGGCGCTACCGTGTGGCCGCCGTCCGCCCCGTGAGCCACGACACCTATCGCGTCGCCCTCGAGCCCATAGGCCACGACGGCATCCAGCAGGTCCCCGGGCAGTTCGCTCTGGTTCGGTTCCTGGCCGACGGCCTCCCGCCGGAGCAGCACCCCTTCACGATCTCATCCTGTCCGATGAAGTCGGGGGCGGTGGAGTTCACCATCAAGCAGAGCGGGGATTTCACCTGC
>CAYRFY010000433.1:0-3363 GCA_964423635.1 uncultured Armatimonadia bacterium
AGTGCCGTGTCCGCCGGGGTCAAGGAGATCCGCGAGGCGGCTGCGGCGGCCACGGACCGCCTCCGCCTCAACAGCGTGCGCACCATCCTGTTCATCGACGAGATCCACCGGCTCAACAAGGCCCAGCAAGATCAGCTCCTGCCCCACGTGGAGAGCGGCACCTTCACGCTCATCGGGGCCACCACTGAGAACCCCTACTTCAGCGTCATCGCGCCTTTGCTCAGCCGCTGTCGTCTGTTCGGGCTCGAGAAGCTCAGCGAGGACGACCTGCGGGGCCTGCTGCTGCGCGCCCTGGCCGACCGCGAGCGCGGCCTCGGAGGTCTGCAGGTGGCTACCGACGAGGAGGCCCTGGCCCACATCGCCCAGGGTGCCGGGGGCGATGCGCGGGCGGCGCTGAGCGCGTTGGAGATGGCGGCGCTCACGGTTCGCGCGGGGCCTGACGGCTCGCGACGTGTGACGGTGGCCGACGCCGAGGCCGCCCTCCAGCGGCCGGTGCTGCGCTACGACCGGGCGGGTGACGAGCACTACGACACGATCTCGGCTTTCATCAAGAGCATACGGGGTTCGGATCCCGATGCCGCGGTGTACTGGTTGGCCAAGATGCTGGAGGCCGGGGAAGACCCTCGGTTCATCGCCAGACGGCTGATCATCGCGGCGGCGGAGGACGTTGGCCTGGCCGACCCGACGGCGCTGAGGCTTGCGATAGCGGCGGCCGATGCTGTAGAATACGTGGGCATGCCGGAGGCGCAAATCCCCCTGTCCATGGCAACGATATCCCTGGCCGTGGCGCCCAAGAGCAACTCGGCATACAGGGCGATCACCAGGGCGCGCGAGGACGTGCGTCGCTCTGGGGCGGCGCCCGTGCCGGACCACCTGGCCGGAGGGATGCGGCCCGGCGATGCCCGGGCGCAGTACCGCTATCCCCACGACCATCCCGGTGCGGTGGTGGCACAGCAGTATCTTCCGGACGGCCTGACACGACAGCGGTACTACGAGCCCAGGGACAACCCGCGAGAGCAGAAGATCGCCGCGTATCTGGAGCATCTGCGTCGGGTGACCTCGCTAGAGGCCGGTCACGACGCGGCCGGGGGCGGCAGCGGCTCCGACAAGGGTGAGAGCTTTGAAAATGGATCTTGAGTTGATCGACGGCTGGCTGCAGTCGGTGGCGGTGGCGGGCGAGTTGGACGCCTACACCGCGCCGCGCCTGCTGGAGGCGGTGGCCGGCGCCCTGGACGCGGGCCATGAGTGGCTTCTAGTGGACTTAGGCGATGTCCAGTACATCGACAGCGTTGGTCTGGGGATCCTCATCGGGGGCGCCAAGAGGGCCGCCGAACGCAATGGCGATCTCTCCGTCGCCTGCAGCAGACCCAACGTGCGCCGGGTGTTCGATGTCTCCGGTACCGCGGAGCTTCTCAACGTGGTCGACACCGTCGACGAGGCGGTCGCGATTCTCTCCGAGGCGCGGGCCGCGCAGGGAGGCAGGGAGCAGTGACCGAGCCCTTGGCCGACATGGTCGAACTGCGGATCCCCCCGGACCCCAAGTATATCGCCGTGGTCCGGCTCACCGTCGCCGGGGTGGCCTCGCGCGCCGGGATGAGTGTGGACGACGTCGACGATCTCAAGGTCGCCGTTTGCGAGACTTACACCAATGTCATCGACCACGCCTTCGAGGGCGTGCGTCCCAGACCCGTCCTCATCCGCATGACCGCTACCGACAGAGAACTGCAGATCGAGGTGATCGATGAGGGCGTGGGCTTCGACACCGAGGCCAAGGACTACGGCAAGGAGGCGGACCTCTCCCGCGAGGGTGGTCTGGGGCTGTACCTGGTGCACCAGTACATGGATGAAGTGAAGATCGAAAGTGCGCCCGGAAGCGGCACTCGGGTCATCATGAAAAAGCGCCTGGCGGGGTGATAGGCTTGGCATCTCGCTGGGACGGTATGTCGACAAACGAGCTCTTCCAGGAGCTGCGCCAGACGGAGGCGCAGGCCCTGCGCGAGTACCTGATCAAGCGCCACGAGGGCCTGGTGCGTCATGTGGCCCGCGAGTACCTGTCTTCCGGGGAGGCCTACGAGGACATCGTCAGCGTGGGCAATCTGGGGCTGATCCACGCGGTCGACCGCTTCGATCCGGACCGCGGCACGAAGTTCGCCACCTTCGCGGTGCCCACGATCCGTGGCGAGATCCGCAGGTACTTTCGGGACCGCACCTGGGGGGTACGGGTGCCGCGCCGGGTGCAGGAGCTCTCCATGCGCGCCCGGCAGGTGAGCGAGCAGCTCTCCCAGCAGCGCGGGCGCTCCCCGACATATGCCGAACTGGCTCTGGAGCTGGGCGTGCCCGAGGACGATGTGATCGAGGCCATCGAAGTGGGCCGGCAGTACGAGCTATTGAGCATCGATGCCATGAGCAGCGAGCGCTCCGGCGATGAAGGCCAGTCGGAGGCCGAGCGCCAGGGAGACCTAGACCCGGACCTGGAGGACATCGGCGAGCGTGACGAGATCCGCCAGGCCCTGCGGCAGTTGGGGGACCGCGAGCGCGTCATCGTCGTCCTGCGGTACTTCCGCGAGATGTCCCAGCAAGAGGTGGGCGACCGCCTGGGTATCTCCCAGATGCATGTCTCCAGACTACAACACCGGGCTCTGGAACGACTGCGCCATATCCTCGGACGCCAGCGCTAGTCGTAGCGACCCATGCGATACACACAGGACGGTCCGCGCCCGCAGGCACGGACCGTTGCCCTGTGTCTTGCCGCCATCGGGGCGGCACACCGGCGCGCCGGAGCAGCGGCGGGCCTGAGGCCGGCCATGCGATAGCGGCGTGTGAATGGAGGGGGCCGTGCCATGGCGTGGCGACGTTGGCTGCATACGTCCAGTGCCGTCTGCGCAGGGGTCCTGGCCGCGGCCATTCTTGCCTGGTTCGTCCATCGTATCGCCTCGGTCATCTGGCTGTTCATCGCCGGCTTTCTGGTGGCCTACATCCTCGACCCGGTCCTGAAGCCAGGGGGTGGTCACGTCTCCGGGCGGTGGCCGTGGTCACCGCCGTGTTCGCCATCGGTCTCGGCCTCGTGCTGGGCTTCGTCGGCCCGGCGCTGTTCGGCCAGGCCCAGCAGTTGGCCACCAACTTCGCCGGCTACAGCGCCACCATCGCCAACCGGTACGAAGGTGCTCTGGACGGCGTGCAGGAGTACCTGGGCCAGTGGCTGCCGGGCACCGACCTGGAGGCCTACGCGGCAGAGAGGCTTCAGGCCGCCGGCGACTGGCTGCAGGCCAAGCTACCCCAGTTCCTGCGCCTCATCAGCGACAATCTGGTGCGCTCGGTCTCCCTGGTGGGCACGCTGCTCCTGGTGTTGGTACTGGTCTTTAA
>CAYRFY010000433.1:3373-7296 GCA_964423635.1 uncultured Armatimonadia bacterium
AGCTTCTACTTCATGCTGGTGATCGACCCCTTCCGTCAGACGCTGCGCAGCATGGTACCCAGCGCAGCGGCCGGCGATGTGGACGACATCACGACAAAAGTCAATGCCATGCTGGCCCAGTACGTGCGGGGACAGGCCACCATGATGCTGATCGCCGGCTGCCTGGCGACAATGGCAATGCTTGTCGTGGACCTCGCCTTCGGCTCGCAATACGCGCTGGTCGTCGGGCTGATGACCGGTGTGCTTTCGATCGTCCCGTATATCGGCGCGGCCCTGACCACGGTCACCGCCGCGATCTTGACGTACGCCTCCTCACAACACGATCCGTTGTGGGCAGCCATCGCCGCCATCGTGGCTCTCCAGGCCGTGAACGTCGCCTGCGACCAACTCATCTCGCCCCGGGTGATCGGACAGCGCGTGGGCCTCCACCCACTGTTGGTGCTGTTCGGCATGCTCGCCGGCTATCAGGTCTTCGGGTTCGTGGGCATGATCGTCGCGGCACCGACGGCGGCGAGCATCAAGATCATCCTGGCCCGCTGGATCCCGGTGCGCCAGGTCGAGGCTCCCAGGGGCAAGCCGGCCCCTCTGTGGCTGGACCTCCAGGCCGCCGCCACCATGGCCAGGAACGGCTTCGGCAGCTTCGCCCGCCGAATCGAAGATGCCATCGGCATGAGCGAGCCCGACTCACCCCCATCCCAGGAAGAGGATGCGCAAGTCAATGATGACGATCCAGCAACTCCGTGAGACCTTCACCGGATTCTTCGCCGACCGCGGCCACCTCCTGCGTCCCAGTGCGCCTTTGGTGCTGCACGACGACCCCACCAGCCTATTCACCAGCGCCGGAGTGCAGCCGTACATCGCCGCCTTCCGTGGCGAGCGCAGGCCCCCGGCACCCAGGGCCGTCAGCGTCCAGAAGTGTCTCCGCACCGGCGATATCGAAGACGTGGGCCGGTTCAACAGGTACCACACCTTCTTTGAGATGCTGGGCAACTTCTCCTTCGGCGATTACTTCAAGCAGGAGGCCATCGACTTCGCCTGGGAGTTCATCACACAGGTCGTGGGCATCGACAAGACCCGGCTCTTCGTCACGGTCTTCGAGACCGATGACGAAGCCGAAGAGCTGTGGCAAAAACGCATCGGGGTGCCCGAGGATCGCATGCGCCGCTGGGGCCGTGAGGACAACTGGTGGCCCAAGGTGCGCTGGGAGGGCCCCTGCGGGCCCTGTTCGGAAATCCATATCGACCTGGGCCCCGAGTTCGGCTGCGAAGGTGGCTGCGACTTCGGCTGCAACTGCAACCGCTATCTCGAGCTTTGGAATCTCGTCTTCCAGCAGTATACCGAGGCCGAGGATGGCGCCCTCACGCCGCTTCCGGCGCCCGGCATCGATACCGGCATGGGCCTGGAGCGTCTGGGCCTCGTGGTGCAGGGCAAGCAGTGGTCCATGGAGACCGACGAGCTTGGGCACATCATGTCCACCGCCCAGAACGTGATCAACCAGGACCGCGACAGGCCCTACACCTACGGCGAGGACGACCGGCTGGACCTGGCGCTGCGCGTGGTAGCCGATCACGTGCGCGGGGTGGCGACGGTCATCGCGGACAATGTAGTCCCCTCCAATGAGGGCGCGGGCTACGTAGTGCGGCGCCTGATCCGCCGGGCCTACCGCTTCGGTCGTGTGCTGGGCGCCACCGGCCCCTTCCTCTACCGCGTCCTGCCCGCCGTGGGCGAGGCCATCGGGCAGACGTACCCCGAGGTCCTGGCCCGCCAGGACTACGCCATGAAGGCCGTCCGCGGCGAGGAGGAGCGCTTCGACGCCACCCTCGAGCAGGGCCTGGGGATGTTCGAGGAGATCGCCGAGGACCTCCAGAAGACCGGCGCCACCGTCATCGACGGCCGCCGGGCCTTCAAACTCAATGACACCTACGGCTTCCCGGTGGAGCTCACCCGCGAGCTGGCCCAGGAGCGCGGCCTCACCGTGGACGAAGACGGCTATGCGCAGGCCCTTGCCGAGCAGCGCGAGCGCGCCAGGGGCAAGGCCCGGGGCCTGGAGCTCAGCGGTGACAGCACCCTGGCCACCGCCGCGGGGTGCAGCACCTTTACCGGCTACCAGAAGGACGAAGGCACGGCGACGGTGACGCTCCTCGTCCGCGAGCAGGATCAGATCCAGCAGGCCGCCGAAGGTGACGAGGTCGGCCTGGTGCTGGACAGCACGCCCTTCTACGCCGAGTCCGGCGGCCAGACCGGCGACACCGGCCTCATCGAGGCCGCCGGCCTGCGCTTCCAGGTCACCTCCACGGTGGCCCTGGGCGCCGGCACGCTGCATCTGGGCAAGGTCCTTGCCGGACAGGTGAAGGTCGGCGATACCGTCACGGCCCGAGTGGACCTGGACCGCCGCTGGGACATCCGCCGCAATCACACCGCCACCCACCTGCTGCAGGCCGCCCTGCGCAGGACCCTGGGCGACCATGTGGCCCAGTCCGGCTCGGCCGTCCTGCCCGATCGCCTCCGCTTCGACTTCTCCCACCACGAGGCGCTCACCCGCGAGGAGCTGGCGCAGGTGGAGGAGGCCGTGAACCTCTGGATCATGGCCGATGCGCCGGTGTGCGCCACTCAGATGGCTCTGGACGAGGCCCGCGAGCTTGGCGCCATGGCGCTATTCGGCGAGAAGTACGAGGATACGGTGCGCGTGGTGCTGGCCGAGGGCGTGAGCCTCGAGCTGTGTGGCGGCACGCACTGCGACAGCACCGGCCAGATCGGCTGCTTCAAGATCCTCCACGAGGGCAGCGCTGCGGCGGGCATCCGGCGCATCGAGGCCGTCACCGGCCGCGGCGCCCTGCACCATATCCGCCAGACCGAGGCCATCCTGCACACCGTCGCCGACGCGCTGAACTGCAAGCCGGCGGAGATCGTCTCGCGCCTCGAGGGCCTGCACAAGCGCATCGCCGAGCTCCAGGCCGACCTCAAGGCCGCTCGCGATCTGTCGGCGGCCACCGGCCTCGAGGACCTGCTCGCCGGGGCCCGGCAGGTCGCCGGAGTGCACTTGGTGACGGCCAATATCCCCGGCGCCGACCGGGACGCCCTGGCCTCCTTAGCGGATAAGATCGTGGCAGCTCTGGGCAAGGGCGTGGCCGTCCTGGCCTCGGGTGATGGCGACAAGGTCAGTCTGGTGTGCAAGGTGGGAGACGCAGTAGCGAAAGCGGGCGGCCATGCCGGCGGCATCATCAAGGCCGTCGCGGGCGAGTGCGGTGGAGGTGGGGGAGGGCGGCCGAACTTTGCCCAGGCCGGCGGCACTCAACCCGACAAGATCGACGCCGCATTGGCAAAGGCCGCCGACGTGTTGGATAAGCAGTTGGAGTAGGCCGTCCGCCGTCGCCGTTGCCGTCCCTGGGACGGCGTCTCGCCCGCATGTCGTTCGTCGTTCGTCGTCGCGTAGGTCGGGCTTTCCACTCACATTATGCATGGACGCACCGGGGCCACATTTGGCCGCAAGCGCGCCCGAAATGCCGGCGCCAAGGCCGTTCTCCCCCCTCCTCCCGTCTCGCCGGTCGTATCGGCGAGTAAGGGAGAGGGGGGCTGGGGGGGTGAGGCGACGTGAGTCGGCGCCTGCCCGAAACCTGCATAATCTGAGTTTCCAGCCCGACGCCGTTGGCCGGTCGGACGGTGCCAACGGCATTGATGTCGCCTCACTCCGGTCGTCTCTCGGCGTCTCTCCGAGCCGCTGGCGCGATACAACCGCTCAGGAGAGGGGTGAAAGGCGAACGACTTCGTCTGGCCCTGGCTTGGGTGGGCCTCTCGCTTGTATGGTGGACGGGTTGCGGCGGAAGGGTCGCCCGTCGTACTCCCCCTCCTCCCGTCTCCGCGGCCGTATCGCGGAGTAAGGGAGAGAATCCCTAACGTTCGTCAACCCCCTTGCGGGGAGGATT
>CAYRFY010000434.1:0-5366 GCA_964423635.1 uncultured Armatimonadia bacterium
GTTCCCGACGCGGGAATGGCGAAATGCGGCCCCAGGGTGTTCATGCATAATGTGAACAATCAGTCTGAGGGGCACCCGGGGAGCGGGATCACCGCCCGGGACCGAGCGCGGTGAGATGGGCGGCAGGGCGTCTGCTGCTGTCGCCCTGCGCATTTAAGACGGCCATCTCCACGTCGCGGGCGCGCCACTCGCGGTGAGTGGCCTCGGACAGCTTGCTGGCCATGTGCCGAGACCAGTTCGTCCAGGACGCCACGAATTCCCAGTCCTGCATGGTGAGGACGGTGGCGCCGTTGTCGGGGTACTGTGGCAGCTTGAGCTGCGGCCCAAGCGGGTCTGCAGCGTTGTGCTGCAGGGCACGTGCGCGCACCCACTTGGCCACACGCGTGTCGACCATCGGGAACTCTGTCGGCGCCATGAACGCGGGGAAGGTCGCAACGGTCGCGATGACCGGCGTGCGGTAGCCTATCATGCGCCGGAACCTGTCGAAGATCTCGCGAGAGGGGGCGGCGACATAGGAGGCACATGCGTCCCACAGCTCCGCAGCAGTCGCGCCGCCGCTCAGGAGCTGGGCCATGAAGCGACGCGTCTGACCCTCGCGCCTGCCGTCCTGGCTATACATCTTCCAGAAAGCCACTTCGTACCAAACTTCCAGCGAGACGGCTCCGTGTTCACGGAAGCGGGCCTTGAGCCGCTTGGTCTCTTGGACATCCCCGACGCTGAGTCGTTGACAGAACCAGCCGGGCCACCGTGCCGCCTCGCTGTAGCAGGAGAGGTCGACCGGGTACCTGTATGCGTGAAGGGCTTGCAGCCAGGTGGTCGGCATTGGCTCACCTCAAGACGGTGGTTCGGCCGAGCGGGCGATAGGTCCTGGTGGGGGGGGGCGCTTGGGCACCGTCGTGGTTTCGGTGCACCGCAAGAGGCGAAGGTGACCAGACGGATGTCATGGTGAAGCCGCGAACGCCTCTCTACTCCGTCACTGCGGTACCCGGCTCGCCCGAATCGTGCGAGCTTTCCGGGGCATCCGACTGACTCTGCGTGCGCGTGAACGCCACGACCTGCCGCGCTACGTCCACGGCGCTCTGCGCCTCGGCGTCCCCCAGTGGCCGTGACCCTGGATAGCGTGGCAGCACTCCGAAGTCCAGCAGTTCGTCGACCCACTCGCGAGGTGGCCGGTGCCCGCCGTGCTGCTCAATGAGTTCTGCGAGGGCCTCCAGGTCGTGGGTCTTCGGAATGGCGCTGGCTCCCAGCTCGGCCAACTGGCCCTTCAGCGCCTTCTCGGCCGCCTGTTGGGCATGGAAGCATACCACCGGCGCGAGGTCACCGGCGGCCGGCAGCAGCTCGGCGGAGCGCAGGTCCATGTCCGCGAACGCGAACCACTCGCCCCCCGGCCCTGGGCGTCGGTTAGGCGGCATAGTGCAGCCTCAACCCCTTGCGGTCCGCCTCTCTCGCCACGAAGCCCACCACCCGGCGGTCTCTCTCCCAGCTCTCGGGCGGGTAGACCAGCAGGTCGAAGCGAAGTGGGGCCAGGATCGGCCGGATCGCGCGCCGCAGATTCACGGTCAGCCGGTGCCACGATTCGGTCTCGGCAACCACCAGCAGGTCGATGTCGCTGTCCTCGCAGGCCGTCCCCTCGGCGTACGAGCCGAAGAGGATCACGAGCTGCGGGCCGGCGATCTCCACGATGCGTCGGACGGCCTCATCCAGCTTGGCCGCAACCTCCGGGGCGAGGTCCATGGTCCGCCCGGTCATGCAGACACCTCCGGCACACCGTCGTCGGTCTGGTCCGGGGGAAACGCGCAATAACCCGTGACCTCGCGCACAAAGGTAACCACCGATTCAGCCAGGCGTGTTGCCTCGTCGGCGTCCTGCACGCCGGGCATCTCCGCCCCGGGATAGCGGCTTCTCACCGCGTGGCGCGTGAGGACCTCAAGCCCCTCCGGATCGGCGGGGACCGGCCCGCCGCGATCGGCCACGAGGCCCGAAAGCAACATGAGATCGTGTGTCCTGGGGATCGCGTCCTCAGAGAGCCACGCCAGAAGGGCCTTGAGCGCCTTCTCCGCGGCCTGCTGAGCGTGGAAGCAAGACGTGTGCGACTGCAGGGGGGCGTCGACGTAGTCGTGCGCTACCGCCAGGTCGCGCCGGGCGTACTCCAGCCATACGGCAACCGATGCCGCGGCCTCCTCAGGCGACCTCATACAGCTTCACCCCCTTGCGGTCCGCCTCCCGGGCCACGAAGCCCCGGACCAGCCGGGCCTTCTCCCACCAATCCGGTGTGTGCACGACCAGATCGAAGGCCAGCGGGCCGAGTACCTCGCGCAGGGCGCGACTGAGCTGCACCTCGGTGGCGATGAGCCGGTCCGTCTCGGCGACCACCAGCAGGTCGATGTCGCTGTCCTCGTTCGCCGTCCCCTCCGCGTACGAGCCAAAGAGGATCACAAGCTGCGGGCCGGCGATCTCCACGATGCGTCGGACGGCCTCATCCAGCCTGGCGGCCACGTCGGGCGGTAGCGTTGGTTGTAGGTCGGCGGCGGGCATAGCGCTGTCCCCTCCAGGTCTGTGATACCCGGCAAGACTGCGGACGGGGCGCAGGACGTTCGCACCGTGCGAACACTTGCACGCAGGTTCCGAACAGCCCCTTACAACTCCTCCCCCGTCCCGATGTCAACCAGCGTCACTTCGCCGTCGAGGATGTACCCGCAGGTCGGTCGGCGCTTGCTCTCGTCGGGGTCCAGCGGGTAGGTGGTGGTGCCGGGGTTGATGTGAACGTAGCCCTCGTGCGCGTTCACGGCCGGGACGTGGGTGTGGCCGGTGAGCAGGTACTGCACGCCCCACTTGCGGCACAGCTCGCCGCAGTCCTCGGGCTTCATGATGTGCCCGTGGGTGGCGAGCAGCCGGGTCCCCTCGATCTGGGCCAGGAGGTACGGCTGCTGAATGGGCATTTCGAGAACCAGTTGGTCGACCTCAGAATCCCCGTTGCCCTTGCTGATGAGGACGGGTTTGTCCACGGAGTTGATGGCCTCGGCGAGGGCCCCGGGGTCGTAGGCTTCGGCCGGCTTGAACTTGGGGCCGTGGTAGAGCACATCGCCGCAGTGGACGATGATGTCGGCGTCCTTCAGCACCAGCTCCCAGGCCCGCTCCCAGCCCCACAGGTTGCCGTGTGTATCGCTGATCAGGCCGATCTTCATTGGAGGTCACCTCGAGAGACGAACCGGCATAGGGGCCGACGGGTTGAACCCCGTCGCCGGGCGATGCCACTGCGCGGCGTCAACGGTCCTGCGCACCGGACGAGGCATGGGAACCGCCAACGGCCGCCGGTCACGCGTTACCCGCCGTTCTCTGCCGTGGCCGTTCCCCGCCGTAGCCGTTCCCTGTCACCTGTCACCTCACCCACGTGAGCTTGTCGCTCAGCTTCCAGTCCATGTCGAAGTATCCGGCCACTTCGTGTTGATTGGTGTCGTCGAACTCGAAGACCCTGGTGTTGAACACGATGAAGTCCGGGATCAGGTCGTGCTTGTGGTTGATCCCGCACTTTTCACCGTACAGCTCGCCGGCGTAGATGGCGACATAGTTGTCGGGCGCCAGGGGATTGGGATAGCACATGACCAGGCCGAGGTCGTCGCCCTGGTAGGTGCGGCCGGCCACCTCGTACTGGTGATCGCCGATCTTGATCGGTAGCCTATCGGCTATGCGGGCGATGACGGAGTTGCTGGAGGGCTCACCGATGAGGACGAGATTGAACCGTTCGATGTCCTCTTCCTTGACCTCGCTGTCCAGGGCGATCCGGGGCACCCCGTCGCTGAATTGGTCCCAGTCGGTGATCCATTGCTTGGCCTTGGCGAAGTTGGCCTCATCGGCCGCTTCGTCTCCGGCGGCGCCGACGACGAGGAGGAAGGGCTGGTCGAAGACCTCCTCCACCGGTCCGCAGAGGCCTCTGCGCTTCATCGGGGGCCACCTGGCTTCCGCCCTCTCGGGCGACCAGTCGGGAGAGCACACAACGTACAGGTCCCAGTTGGCGGTGGCGCGGAGGTCGGTCTCCTCGCCGTTGACGATGGCGGTGAAGTCCTCCACCTTCTGCAGCGGCGCTTTCTGTACATCGATGTGCAGGAGGGCCACGTTCTTGGTGTCGATGCGCAGCGAGGCGCCGTCATCGGTGACCTCGCAATCGACCTCGGCCGGGGTCCCCCAGCGCTGCAACTCCGCGATCCGCAGCCAGAAGGCGGTGTCGTATTCGAGGCTGTAGGTCTTGTACGTCACCCGTTTGGGTGCGGTGTTCAGCGTCTGCTCGCGGCTCCAGCCCCAGGCGTTCTGGAAGCAGGGCTTGTCCCAGTAGATATAGTGGGTCTCGCCCTTGAACTCATGGTACTTGATGTCGATGCCGAGCCGGGCGGCCGCGGCGATGATGTCCCGGGACTGCTGCACGGGGATGAGGCTGTCTCGCTCGCCGTGCTGCAGGAAGATGGGCTGGTTGCGGGCGTTGGTGACGAGGTCGATGGGGTTATCCCACTCGACGAGGAAGCGACGGAAGGGCTGCAGGTCGTCGCGGCTGGCGGGCCAGTCGGGCAGAGCCCGCGGCCACCAGGCGTGCATGTCCGTCTGGCCGGTGATGGGGGTGGTGGCGGCGAACATCCCCGGGTGGCGCAGGGTGATGTTCCACGCGCCCATGCCACCCATCGAGGTCCCGCTCATGTACACCCGCAGCGGGTCGATGTTGTACAGCGCCTTGACCTCCTCGATGCTGTCGAGAACATCCACCTCGCCCACGCCCTGGAAGTCGGTATTGCGGCGCCCGTAGGGGATCAGGAGGATACAGCGGTTGTCCTCGGCGATCTGGCAAATGTCTTCGTCCAGAATCCACGGGGCGAGCACGGTGATGCTGGGCACGTAACCGTGGAGGAACACAATCAGCGGCCAGGGGCGCTGAGGATCGTGGTTGGTGGGGAGGTGGACGTAATACGGCTGCACGGTGCCGTCGCACTTCGCGATGTACGCCAGCTCGCTGAGCTTGCCCGGCTCGGCGAGATAGCGCTGCCCGGCCTCGAGCCGCTCGAGGGCCTCCATCCCACGGTCGATGAAGGTCTTGGCTCCATTGCGGGCCGAGGCCCACGGGTCGGCGGCGGACAGCGCCGCCTTCTTGAGCTGCAGGGCGGCGAAGGGCAGGTTGGTGCGATAGGCCGGGTCCTGCGGATCGGTGCAGGCCTCCTCGGCGGCGATAATGGCGCTTTGGAGCCTCTGCATGCGCTCCTTGTCGGTGGGCAAGTTGGCATCGGCTTCCTGCGCCCCGGCGCACAGCGGAAGGGTGAGGGCCAAAAGCACGGCCAATACTGGGCAGCTCAAGATGGGCCTCCGGGAACTCTCAGTGGCATCTG
>CAYRFY010000434.1:5376-7290 GCA_964423635.1 uncultured Armatimonadia bacterium
GTGCCGGGAGCCGAGGCGCTACTGGCCTCGGCCGGTGCGGTGCAAATGGTCTCGGCCAGTGCGGCCATCTCATGGAACTGTGTGATATTGGACACCGTCGGCAGTGCATAGTTCTCCGCGGCAAACGGGTAGAGCCGGGACGAGTAGGTCTTTGCCTGCTTGTCGTCGACCTGCCACCAACTGGAGCCGTGGCCGTAGACGAAGCAGTAGGTGTCGGAGTGGCTGCGCAGTGCCGCGAGCTGAGCTCGGAACTGCTGCGGCGAGTAGTTGGCGCTCTTGTCTGAGAAGGCGCCTACGGGCCGGTCCCCGAAGGTCTCCTGTCTCCCCGACCACCCCGTGACGGCTCCGGCCGCATCGCGCAGGGGGCGGTAGTAGCCCAACGGCCAGGCCCCCAGAGCGATCTCACCGCGGGCCCGCCACTGCTCGGCGGCCTCCGGGGTAAGACAACGGGCGAGGGCGGCGCGGACCGTCCCGGCGTGCTCGGAGATCTGTGTCGGGTCGGCGAGCCAGTACGTCCCCTGACAAAACACATGAACCCGACCCTGAGTGCCACCGGCCTTGAGGCCTTCCAGCAGGCCGGCGAGCAGCTCGGCCCACAGCGGGCCGTAGTACAGGACACCCTCGGGGGTCAGGGCCACGTCCAGCTCCGGGGCCTCGGTGGCGATGGCCCGCCCGACCTGCGTCCACTGCTCCCGCACCTGCATGGCCAGTCCGGCCGCCACCCGTCGGCTCATGTCATGGCCCGGCCACTGGGGATCGAACTGCGCCGCGGCGTACTCGGTATCGAGCAAGAGCAGGGAGAAGCCCGCCTCCGTGCAGAGCCGCGCGGCCTGCGCGAGGCCGCGCACCAGGCGCAGACAGCCCTCGTCATCCAGTGGGTCGGGCAGGGGTGTGTGCAGGCCGATGAGAAGGGCGTTGTCCGCCAGACCCGCCGCCTCTGACCGACACAGCGCCTCACGCACCTCCGCAAGCAGGTCATCGTGGACTTCATCTTCCCAGTCGGGCATCAACTGGGCACAGGAGAAGCCCGCAAAGCCTCGACTGGCCCACTCCCCGGCGGTGTCGGCGAAGTAGTGGGGATTGCCGGACAGGTACAATAGTCGCGGGCGGTTCGCCGAGGGGCGAAGGTCACGCTCCACGGTCCACTGTGGTGGCGCGGCGGCCAGCAGCGCGACGCTGTCAACCCAGACCACACCCCGCGGGCCGCAGCTTTGTACCGCCACATCCAGCTCGGGCCCCGGGGCCTGTCCGCGGGCCACGACCGGCGTCCACTCCTGCCCCACCACTGTCGGCGCCGACCACCGCCCGCCCACGGCGCCCCTGACCTGTCCCGTGGCGCCTTCTTGCGCCCGGGCATGGAAGTGCAGCTCGTAGAAGCCGGGCTGCACCTTCACCATCCCCGTGACGCCGGGTCTGGCACGGTCGTCGAGGCTCTCCAGTCGCAGGCTGCGCCGCCCCTCCCGGGCGAACTCACCCGTCCACCAGATGTCGGTCCCCGAGTCCTCCGGCCCCCAGTTCACCGGGCTCCAGCCCAGAGGAAAGCCCGCCTCGCCGGGCTCTTCAAAGCCTCCGTCGGTGAGGGTCGAGGGCTCCGCGGACCGCGTGCGGGCCATGCCTGCGACCAGAGCCAGGCCGCCCAGAGCCAGCGCCAAGTGCCACAATGACAGCGGTCGCCGGAGGAGCTTGGGATCCATAGAGGCTCCGGTACGCGTAGTAATCGTCAGGTTCCCACCGGGCACCGCGGAGTCCTTCCCGGACACGGGGCCCGCCGGCCGTGGGCGTTGCCGTCCGCCGGGCACCCATCCCGGCCGTTGCGAGACACTGGTGAGAACCCCCGTGCCCGCGGGCTTCCAACTCAAATCATGCAGGTTCCGGGCAGGCGCCGATTCACGTCACCTCACCCCCCCAGCCCCC
>CAYRFY010000435.1:0-7216 GCA_964423635.1 uncultured Armatimonadia bacterium
GCCAACGGCAGACGGCGCGGGGCTCTGCCCCTGCACCCCGCCAGGGGACCGGTCCCCTGGACCCCATCCTTTGGCCGTCGGTGGCGGTTGTACGTGTGTCGCTGGACATGCCCGCGCCGGCGCGCTACACTGTGGCCCAGCCCGTCACCGGAGGTCTTTCATGTCTGCTCAGGAGATGCCCGCCGCCGTGCTTTCCGACCGCGTGAGGAGGCTTCGCGACCGCGCGTGGGACGGACAGTGGGGCGCCAATGTAGACCGCGGTGCCATGCTCTGCGCCGCGCTGGAGAAACACAAGGCCGAGCCCCGGAAGCTCCAGATCGCCCGGGCACTCATGGTTGTGTGCGAGCAGATGCCCATCCACATCGCGGAAGATGAGCCGGTCATCGGCCGGCGCACCGCCGTGGGCTATCCCGAGATCGACGACGCCATCGCCAGGGGCTCCGCCGAACCCGGCTACATGATCGCCGACTATCCGCGGGCCCTCAACGAGGGCCTGCTGTCCATCATCACCCGGTGCCACGAACGTCTGGAGGACCTGGACGAGACCGACCCGGAGCAGGCCAACCGCATCGACACTCTCCGCTCCATCATCCTCGCCTGCGAGGCGGCCATTCGCCTTGCCGTGCGGCACGCCGAGGAGGCCCAGCGGCAGGCCGCGGAGTGCGCCTGCCCAATGCGGAAGCGGGAGCTTCACGAGCTGGCCCGGATCTGCCGCAAGGTCCCTGCGTACCCGGCCGAGACGCTGCATGAGGCCGTGCAGTCCCTATGGCTGGTGCATCTGGCGGTGTATCTGGAATGCGAGAACGTGGCCTTCTCCTTCGGTCAGATGGATCAGTACCTCAACCCCTTCTACCAGGCCGATCTGCAGGCCGGACGCATCGACAGAGACGGTGCGCTGGAACTGATCCAGTGCCTCTGGATCAAGGTCTACGAGAACGTCTTCGGCGGCCTGGGTCACGTCCAGACGGTGACCGTCGCCGGGCAGACCCCGGAAGGCGAGGACGGGGTCAACGACATGACGTGGATCATCTGGGAAGCCACCCGGGAGCTGATGAATGTGGGCCCCTCGGTGGCCACCCGCATCCATCGCGGGACAGACGAGGCCGCCCTGCGGTACCTGCTCTCCCTCATCCGCGATGGCCGCTACATGCCCCAGCTCTACAATGATGACATGATGGTACCGGCGCTGGTGAGCAAGGGCGTGGCCCCCGAGCACGCCCGGCAGTACGGCCTCATCGGCTGCCATGAGCCCACCATCTGCGGCATGGGCTACTTCCGCTCCGCCTCCTGGCCGGGCTACGTCTGCTTCCAGGAGTGGCTGGAACTGGCTCTGGGTGATGGAGCCAGGCTCTCTTGCGGCACGGTGCTCGGCCCCCGTACCGGAGACCCGGCGGACTTTGAGACCTTCGAAGACCTCTGGACGGCCTTCCAGGCCCAGATGGCCGCCGGGGTCAAACGCAGCGTCATCGCCGCCCACCGCGGCGAGGCGGTCAAGCGCACCCTCACCCCGCGACCGATGATGTCGGCGCTGACGAAGGGCTGCATCGACAGCGGCCTGGACTTCACCGAGGGCGGGGCGCTGTACAACATGAGCGGCTTTCAGGCCTTCGGCATCGCCACCTGCGCCGATTCTCTCCACGCCATCCGCACGCTGGTCTACGAACAACAGGAACTCACCCTCCCGCAGCTCGTGGACATTCTGCGTGCCGACTGGGTCGGCCACGAGATGCTCCAGGCCCGGGTACGCGGCGAGCTGGCACACTACGGAAATGACATCGACGAGGTGGACGCGCTCGCGGTGAGGATGGTCAAAGAGCTGGAGGAGCAAGTCGGGCGCTACCGAAATGTGCGCGGCGGCCCCTTCTTGCTGGGGCTGTGGAGCTTCTGGAGCCATATCGGCTGGGGCAAGATGCTGGCGGCCTCGGCCGACGGCCGCAGACAGGGCGAGGCACTGTCGCACTCCATGGACCCGATGATGGGCCGGGGCCTGACAGGCCCCACAGCGGCCATGCGCTCGGCGGCCAAGATCGACACCTCAAAGCTCGCCAACGGCGGCTCCTTGCTCTTGGAGTTCCAGCCCGCGCTCCTACGCTCCGAGGACGGTCTGGCAGCGCTGAGCGCGCTTTGCCGCACGTACTTCTCGATGGGCGGCATCCAGCTCCAGCTCTCCAGCGTGGACGCCACCACCCTTGAGGCCGCACAGCAAAGCCCCGACGCCTACCGGCACCTCGTGGTGCGGGTGGCCGGCTATTGCGACTACTTCACCCGCCAGTCCCCCGAGCACCAGGCCTACATCATCGCGCGCGAGAAGTTCGCGGAGGCTTAGGCGAGGACGGATAACGGATAACGGATGAACGACAAACGACACACGACAACGGATAACGGCGCAGGGGCTCTGCCCCTGCACCCCGCCAGGGGACCAGTCCCCTGGACCCCATATGCTGTGCAGACGCTGGTGCCATGGTACGGTGTGCGGGAGGATCGTGGGGGGGCGCGCCTGGCTGTACGGCATGGCCGAAGATCGACGTGCATACGACCGCACGCCAATCCTCGGCCGTTCGCCACCGCGTAGTGCGTGACATGTCACGCACTACGCGGAAACAGCACCCGCATTTCTCACAGCAACGTACGGAACCCCTGGATCTCGTGGAACGTCATGCGGTTGGCGTCGTGGAAGTTGTGGCTGCCGTCATACGCGCACCGGACCATGTAGATCAGGTCCTCCCCGTCGAACTGCCAGTCAACGTACTGGAACCCCGTGAGCCGAACGGAATCCTCCCACGGGATGGGCAGGTCATCCTCCAGCAGGGTGAGCCGGTGCTCCCAGTGGCGCAGGTCGTCCGACACGTGAAGAGACAGCACATTACGCTGCCCGGGCCGAGACGGGTCGGTATTGTTGTTGCTCAGTGTGAGGTAGCGCCCGGTCTGCGGGTCGCGACGAATCGTGAACTTCGTGTTCCCGCCAGGGAAGTCGATGAAGCCGGTCTCCGGGTCGAACAGCAGGCGCCGGCCCTCGTCCAGAATCTGCACCACGGCGGCCTTATCCACCAGCGGCGGCGAGTTGAACCGCAGGATGTTCAGCAGGCTCCCGTCCGGGGCCTCGACGCAGTTGCCCTCCAGCCAGCCGGGAAGGTCCACCCTGCCCCACTCAGCGGGCGTCCATGCCGGGTCGTAGGGGAGCTTGTTGCTCACGCGCCAGCTCGAGGCATTCAGAAGGTCGGCGTCCCCGGCGGCGGAGATCACCAGCGACTGGAAGCCCGAGCCCCAGACGCACGGGGTGCAGTCCTCAAAACCACGCCACAGGCGCCCCCTGGCCTTAAGCACCGGAACCGGAGCGCAGTGGTAGTTGGGCGGATCGTGATAGACCCCGCCACGGGCGATGATCCCATTGTCCTCGCCGGTGGGGTGCGTCCAGGTATTGCCCCCATCCTCGCTGCGGCGGATGACGATGGAGCCGTACTGCTGCGAGCAGCCCAGCAGGTACACACCGCCGCGATGCTCGAACAGGCTGGACCAGTATGCATTGGCGATGTGGGTCACATTCACCCATGTGCGGCCCTCGTCCGAGGAGCGGTAGACGCTGGAAAGGTGCTCCTCGCTTTGGTGATTGCGGGGGCAGCCGGGGCCGAAGTAGTCGTGGGTGGCCAGCAAATCGCCGCTCGGAAGGCGCAGGATGCTGGGGCTGCCCAGGTAGCATTGGGTTGCGGCGTCCTGGTACTTGATCTGGTTGAACTCCAAAGTAGTACCTCCCTGATGGCGAGAACACCTCACCACGGAGACACGTTGTCTTCTGCCGTTGCCGTTGCCTTGCTCCGCCGCTCTCGCCGTTGCTATCCTAGGCCGTTCTCCGTGGAACTCCGTGCTCTCCGTGTCTCCGTGGTGAGACGTTGCCTTCTGCCGTTGCCTTGCTCCGCCGTTCTCCTTACCCGAACTGTGGCAGGTGCTCTCTGTGTGCCGCCAGCAGGTCATCCGCCAGCGATTCGGCGGCCGCCAGGTCCGGCACGCAACGGTCATACAAGAGTGCCTGCACAAGGAGCCGGCGGTCGCCGGAGATGGCGGCATCCACGGTGATCTCCACACCGTAGAGCGCCTCGCTGATCCAGGCCAGGAGGGCCGCGGGCATCTCGGGCAGGGCGACCGGCAGGCAACCGGCGGCGGTGGCCATCACCGGCATCTCGAGGACGAAGCCCTCCGGTACCCCTGCGACGGTCTGGTTGGGTACATTCATGGGGAAGACCTGGTGCCCGTCCTCGAAAAGCGACTTGACGATGGGTACCAGCGCCTCGTGCTCGCCCAGGACCCGCTCGAACAGGCCGCTTTCCAGCTCCTCCTCGCCTCTTGCCTGGCGCGCCATCTTCTCGTACCGCTCCTCGCCGTCGCGGATGACCTCGAGGATGTCCATGACCTCCTCGCCCAGGCGCAGGCCGTAGTAATCGCCTCTGGAGAACCGCTCGGGGAAGAACTCCGTCACATGCCGGTCGAGCACCGCCGGAAAGGCGCCGCAGGCCCGGTACAGCTCCCATGAGAACGGGTTGTCCTCCGGCTCGGCGGCGGCCAGCCTGTCGTCCACCAGAGGCCACAGGCTCTTGCCCCCTCGGGTGAGATGAGTGATCCAGGTGAGGTGGTTCATGCCAAAGTACAGGGAGCGGATCTCGGAGTACGGGACACCGATGAAGGCGCACAGGTGTCGCAGTGTGCCCTGGACGCCGTGGCACAGGCCCACGACTTTCGCCTCGGTGGCCCTGTTCACGGCTCGGCAGATGGCGGCCATAGGGTTGGCATAGTTGAAGAAGTACGCCTCGGGGCACAGGGAGGCCACATCTCGGGCGATGTCCAACATCGCGGGGATCTGCCGCAGAGCCCGGGAGATACCGCCGGCGCCCACGGTGTCCCCGACCGGCTGGAGGATACCGTGCTTCTTGGGCACGAGAATATCGGCCTCCCAGCCCTTCCTCCCCCCCACCGCGATGGTCGTGGTCACCACATCGGCACCGGACAGGACCTCGCGGCGGTCCACGGAGGCCTCAACCTTGACCTGCAGACCCTTCTTCTGTACCATCCTCTCCACCAGGCCCCGGGCCACTCCCAGGGCCTGCTCGTCGATATCCACCAGGCCGATGGTCCACTGTGCCTCGATACCGGAGGCCAGCAGGTCGGCCACGAGGCCGACGGTGAACGACGCACTGCCGGCGCCGATCAGCACGATCTTCTTGCGGTTATCCATGGTACCCCTCCCGGAGTCGGTCGACGGGGGCTGCAGTTCGCCGCCGGGTCGAAGGCCCCCTCCCGATGGAGTGCTGAGGGGACAGGCCCGTCGTTCCCGGGCGAGCAGGCCTGCCGCCCGCACGCCATTAGCTCTCGCCGCTCCAAGCATCCATGGTAGGAGGCTGTCAGTCCCTTGAGATACGCTATCGTCCTTCTTCTGCTTTCCATCACATCGCTCTGCTCGGCCGCGCCTCTGGGGCTAGAGGCCTGTCTGGACCCGTCTCTTCTGGCTCTCCCCACCGAGGGCGCGATCCGGCTCTCGGCCACCACCGCCGGGGACGGCGAGGGGCTGGATTACCACCCGCTGCAGCCCGGTGAGACCGCCTCCATCCTCAAGATCAGCGGACCGGCGGTGATCCACCGCATCTGGTCCACATCCGGCTTCACGGACGAGACGAAGCTGGTCATGAAGCTCGACGGCCAGGAGCACGTCATCTGGGCCAGGGCCAAGCTGCCGGCGGGCCAGGAGGCCGACGCATTACGGTCCCTGGACGGCCAATCGTACTGGTCGTACTATCCGGTGGTGGTCAAGCAAAGCGCCGAATTCGTCGCCACCGACCTGCGCCCCAAGCCCGCCCAGGGTGCGACCGGGGAGGTCAACAAGTTCTACCTGCAGGTGGCCCACTCCGAGGGCGCCTTCTCCGGCCCCGAGGACCTGGCCAAGCGGGCTCTGGCGCGGCTCGGGACGCTCATGGCCGATCCGCTGACAGACACAGAGAGCGTGGAGGCCCCCCGTGCCCTGCAGCAGCTTTCCCTCACCCGCGGCGAGCCCGTGGCGGTGAAGGGCGATGAGAACACGTACGTCGAGGCCCTTATCCTGGATGCTACCGGCACTCCCATCGAGCAGCTCCAGGGCACCCGCCTGCTTCTGCGCAGCGACGGGGCGCCCGAGCCCTGCGTCGATGTGCCCATCCCTGCGCTGTTCTGCGCCTTCTGGGGCCTGGATGAGCATGCGTCGCTCTACAGCGCCGTCAAGGGCGACAAGCTCGTGCTGCGCTTCCCCATTCCAGTCGGCAAGGGGCTCACGGTCGGACTGGCCCAATATGGTACCGGGGCAACGGCCAATACCCTCCCGGTTACCGTCATCACCAATGTGGCCACAGAGCCGCTGCCCTATCGCTTCTGCGCCCAGTACGAGACCAGGGTCTCCCGGCGCGGAGAGCCGCTAACGCTGCTTCAGGTAGAGGGGGAGGGCACCTACGTCGGCACGGCCGTCTCCGGCGACGCCCTGTGGCACCGGAAGTTCACCTTCCTCGAGGGCAACGAGCAGATCTACGTGGATGGGGCCGAGGCGCCCACGTGGGAGGGTACGGGGACGGAGGACTTCTTCAACGGGGCCTGGTACTTCAGCGCCGGCGTCAACTCCCGGAGCTTCCACGGCCTGCCCCACTTTGACGAGGGGCCGCCGCCGCGCATGGCCGCCTACCGCTACCTGCTCAGCGACCGCATCGGGTTCTCCACTTCGCTGCGTGTAGACATGCAGCACGGCAGCCGCAATTCCAGCCCGGATATCTACTACAGGTGGGTCTCCTACTGGTACCAAAAACCTCCCTGCAGCGTGAAAGAACCGCTGGAGGTGGAGGCGCCCAAGGACCCCATGGCAGGGCCGGCGGACACCGCCACCACGGACAACGGCCTGCCCCACCACAGCAACCGCCCCACCCCGCTGGTGCTCGCACTCTCGGCCATCATCGCGCTGATCGTCGTCATCGTGGTGGTGCGGCTGAGGAACAAGGCGAACGGCTGAACGGGGAGGGGCCGGTGGCCGAACACTGGGCGCATTCCGGCTGCAGCCCGGGCAGATAACAGCAGGGCGCCCCGAGGGGCGCCCTGAAAACAGATGACTGCGTGCGTGTGGACCTGCTCTGCCGCAGGCCGGCCCGACCTCACCGACTCTCTTTGAGGTGCTCCTCGAAGGCGGCGATACGCTCCTCCAGCCGCTTTTGCCGCA
>CAYRFY010000436.1:0-2814 GCA_964423635.1 uncultured Armatimonadia bacterium
CCGCATCGCCGACGTGGACGGCGACGGGGCGTTTGAAGTCATTACGGCCGGGAGCGACACGCTGGTGCACTGCATCGACGCCCTGGGGGAGAAGAAGTGGACCCACAGCATCGGCGACGACCCGGCCGGGCTGGTCATTCATAACCACGGAATCGCGGCCGGCTCGCTGACGGGAGATGTGCACCTCATCGACGGCTCGGGCACCGAGGTCTGGCGTCTGCGCCTGGATGCCCCCTGCACGGCGCTATCCGGTGCCGGCGATCTGCTCTGCGCGGCGGATGAGGCGGGCACCGTGGTCTGGATTGACTCGGAGGGCAAGGCGCCGGTCTCGGCCCGCCCCGGAGGCGAAGTTAGCGGGCTCCTGGGCCGCCCGGACGGCAGCGTTCTGGTCGCTGTGCGAAGCGGCGAACTTATCCTGCTGCGCCCTTAGCGCCGGGGCGCTGCGGCTTCACTTGCCCTCTGGCGCTGCGCCATGGCGATTGGCATCGAAACGCTCATCCAGCTCCGGGTCGTAGCACGCGGCCTCGTACCTGTCCAGCCGGTAGCCGCCCTCGTGGTTGAGGAAGGCCTCCATCGCTGCGTCGGCGTCGGTGAACCTCTTCTCTGTCGAGTACCACAGGTACGGGCCGATGGCGCCGTCCACCCACCCGTAGACGTGGATGTGGTACCGCCGGGACGCCGCCGTCTCCGACTCGTCCACACGGCTGGTGACCAGCAGCTCATCGCCCGGGAATTGCCGGGTAACGTCGGCCACCGTGGCCCCGTCATCGCTCCCGAATGTGATGGCCCCGAGAATCGCGGCGGTCATCTTGTCCAGAGCCGGCGTCGGCTCACCGTCGGTAAGCTTGTATACATAAAGGGCCGTGTCGCGCCCGTTGGGGCTTTCTTCGTAGTAGGCAACACCGATCTCCATGACGTCATCCTGGTCCATGTCGTAGGCCAGGACGATACTGTCCTCATCAAAGGCGCTCTCGCCCCGCCCGGCCGCGACGGTGGCCAAAGTCTCCCATTGCTGATCTCCCCACGACGCCAGCTTCAGCGCCGCGGCGCCTCCGCTCTCGGCGCCGATGCTCAGCGCTTCGCGGCGACCGTCGCCGTCCAGGTCGGCGTAGGCGATCACCGCGCCCGGACTCTGGAGAGCGGGCAGGTCGCCCGGGGTAGAGTAGATCCCCAGGTCTCCCTCGTTGTCCAGCTCGTCCACGGTGACACGGTCCTCCCCGGCGGCCGGCGTCTCTGACGCGTCGGCCTCCGCCCCCGGCCGGTCTGGCTCCGCCTTGCCGGGATCGTCCACCGCTTTCGGGCCCGGACAACCGCCGAGAAGCGCCGCCACGGTCACTGAGCACATCAGCACAACCACCGGTCGGTTCATCCGCCGTTCCTCCCATCGGCACCCGAGCTTCCACCGTCTCCCTACCCCATCACCCTCGCCTTCACATCTTCCCCCGGCACATCCTCCGGGGCGATCGCCCGTTCCACGGCCATGGCCGCAGCGGTCCCCGCAGCTTGGCCCAGGTACATGCAGGTGGGCATCACACGCAGCGAGGCCAGGGCCGGACGGTCCGCCGAGATGCAGCGTCCGGCAACCAGCAGGCCACCGCGGTTGGACGGCAGCAGGCAGCCGTAACGGATCTCGTAGTACTCGCCGGCGGGCGGGCTGTTGCGGACCTTGAAGTCCAGGTCATAGGGAATGGTGCGGCCCGGCGGCGAGTCGTGGAAGTCGATGAAGAAACAGGCGGAGGCGATGCCGTCCGGGAAGGTGCGGCCCGCCAGCAGATCGTCGCCCGTCACCGTGGCGCGCCCCTTGAGACGCCGCGACTCCCGGGTGCCCAGCACCTCCCAGAAGCGTGTCAGGGCGCATCGCTCGTGGCCCGGGAGGTGCTCGCGGCAGAACCGCACCACCTCCAGCGCCCGGCAGTAGCAGTCGGTGAGGGTGGCGCTCACCTGCAACGGGTCGGAGCAATCCACGCCCTCGATCTCCCAGTAGTTCAGGGCAAGGGTGTCTTCCGACGAGTTGTAGGGGAAGGTATCCGGCGCCGGGTGAAAGACCCCTTTGGGGGCATGAAGCTCGCCCCGCCGCCGGGCCTCCATGATCCAGTCCAGCATCTGCCGGGGCGAAGGCCTCGCGGCCTCGTAGGCGTCCCTGTCGATCCCTCCGAGCTGGAACATGAAGTTCACGTGCATGATGCGGCCGTCCCGGGGATCGCCCACGGAGAACTCCGCACCGGCGAGAGCAGCCACGTCGGCGTCGGCGGTGCAGTCGATGACGACCCGGGCCGGAGCCAGACACAGGCCGCCCTTGGTGGCAAGCAGGACGGCGCTCACCGTCGAGCCCTCCGCCCTGGCTCCGGCGGCGGTGCCGCCCAGGAGCAGGTCCACGCCGGCCTCCTGCAGCATCTGCACGGCCACGGCCTTGAGCGTCTCGCCGTGGAGCACCGCCCGGCCGGGCGGGTGCAGATGGCCCTCGGGGTTCCAATGCCAGCGGGCCTTGCCGAGGCCCTCCAGACGGCCGAAGAGCTCGTCGAAGATGGCGCCCCCGGGCGTATCGCACCAGGTATTGATCCCGGTGCAGGAGGCCATTCCGCCCACACAGAACTGACGCTCCACAAGCAGCGTCCTGGCGCCGGCGCGCCCGGCCGCCAGCGCGGCTCCGAGACCGGCCGGTCCGGCACCGCAGACGACAACGTCGTAATCGCCCACAGTAGGCAAGATGCCCCAGTTCACGGTGTCTGTCTGCATGGTGGTGGAAGGTCGCTCCCGTAGCCCGTCGAAGGTAGGTGCGCTTACACACGGCGGCCGGCGACGGCAATGGCCCTG
>CAYRFY010000436.1:2824-3773 GCA_964423635.1 uncultured Armatimonadia bacterium
CGAGGGGGTCCGACGCACCCGGCCCGCGCCACCACGCAGGTGCACCACTCATGGACGCGCGCATCCGCAGAGATGCACTGTTCTTCCTGGAGTACGCAGGCCTGCTCCTGGTGGCCCTCCTGTGGGTGCAGCTTGAGGATGTTCGGCAGCGGATCGGCCCCAACCTGCAGCTCTTCTACGCCCTGGACCTGGCCGCACTGATCTACGTGGGGCTCCGGGCTTATGTGACTCTCACCCGCAGGCCCGCGGCGGCCCTGGACTCGATGTGGCTGGCCATCGACCTGGCAATCATCAGCCTGGCCGTGCGCCTCACGGGCGGGATCCTCAGCGAGGCGGCCCTGACCTACGTCTGGCCGCTGATGACTTCGGCCGTCACCCGGGCGCCCATGAAGACGCTGCTGGTCGGCGGGGCCATAGGTGCGCTCTACATCGGGGCCACATGGCCCTCGATCGTCACCTGGGCGTACATGTACAGTCTCATCGTGCGGCTGATGATCCTTCTGATGATGACGCTTCTGGGCTACGCTTTCGCCCGCAACGAGGCGGCGCGCGTCGAGGAGGTGGCGCGGCTGCGGGAGCGGGCCGCGATCGGCGACTACCGCACCCGGCTGTCTTTGGAGATGCACGAAACCACCCAGCGCCATCTGGATGGATTGCGCGCGCAGCTCGACCGTCTCCGCGAGCGTGCAGGGGATGATGGCGAGGCGAGCGCCGCGATCGACGAACTGCAGACCAGGGTGGCGGAGGCCGTGGAGGACCTCCGGCAGTTGGTGCGGCGCATCCGGACGGCGGCGGAGACAAAGCAGGACTGACGAGCCAACGTCCGTCGCCGCTGTCAACTGCCATTCCCCTTCGTCGCTCTGCTATTGTGGGAGCGCCGGCTGCCACGGCCTACGGCAAAGGCGCCTCACCCCTGGCGCCTCCGGCGCTTTCCCCTCTCCCTTACTGC
>CAYRFY010000436.1:3873-7212 GCA_964423635.1 uncultured Armatimonadia bacterium
GCCAAACGACGGCGCAGACGGGAGGAGGGGAATACGGCACAGCGTACGGCGCGATATTGTCCCGGAGAGAGCGGTGCCGGCTGCCACGGCCTACGGCAAAGGCGCCTCACCCCTTGCGCCTTCGGCGCTTTCCCCTCTCCCTTACTGCGCCAAACGACGGCGCAGACGGGAGGAGGGGAATACGGCACAGCGTACGGCGCGATCCTGTCCCGCAGGGAGCGGCGCCGTAGCCGTTGCCGTTGCCGTTCCCCTCTCCTGAGCGCCGTCCAGCGAAGGAGAGGGAAAGCGGGTCCTGCCTCGCAGGACCGCAGGGAGCGGCGCCGTAGCCGTAGCCGTAGCCGTTGCCGTTGCCGTTGCCGTTGCCGTTGCCGTTGCCCGCCGTTCCTGTCACCTGTTTCCTGTCACCCGTTTCCTGCCGTTCCGCTGGACATCAGCACGATCAAGAGCCCCAGCAGGTACGTGCCGCCGGTGATGTGGATCAGGGCCGGGTGGTCGATGCGCAGCACTTGCGAGGCGAGATCCACCATGGCCAGGAGGCTCAGGGCCACGAGGACCAGGTCTCCCGCCGCCCGGGCGCCGGTGCCCAAGGGTTGTCGGCACAGTCGGATGAGGGCGATAGCGTACAATAGGCCACCTGCCGCTCCCGCCGTCCAACCCCACAGCTCCCCGCCGGCGGCGGTGGCCAGTTGGCCGGCATAGTACGTGCCCAGCATAGCTCCCAGTGTCGGGCAGAGCGCCAGTGCCATCAGGGCTCGCATCAGAAGTGGCATTACAAGGCAACCTCGCGACCGGGGAAACCCAGCCAGCGATGCAGCCATCCATAGGCCATGTCGCGGACGGGCAATGAGAAGTCGTGGGGACCGGGATAGCAGGTGAACAGGGCCCTGTCGGCCGCCCCCAGCGCCTCCCAGACCGCCAGCGCTCCACGGGCCGTGGCCTCCATCTCACACACCGGGTGCCCGTCGCCTTCGGCGCTCATGGACAGAAGCGGCCGTGGGGCGACGAGAGCGGTGAAGTCGTGGAACTCGAAGGGTACCCGGCGGTCCCCGCGCTCCAGATAGGGGCGCAGCTTGTTGATGTACGTGTACCAGCTATCCAGCGGCCGGGCCCAGCCCAGCTTCTCATTGAGCCACCAGGTGATGGCGCCGCCGTTGGCCGCCACGCAGGAGACGCGCTCATCGAAAGCGGCGATGAAGATGGCGTGATGGCCGCCGAAGGAGTGGCCGATGGTGCCGATGCGGCTGCAGTCTGCCTCGGGGACGGTCTGCAAGTAGTCGATGCCGCGCATGGCGTCCCAGATGTTCTTGCCCACCGCGGACCACTCCGGATTCCGCTCGTAGAAGGGCAGGGTGTGGTAGGGCTCATAGCCCGGGTAGACACGCTCGCCGTCGGTGAGGAAGTCGGGGGCGAAGACCACGTAGCCGCGAAGGCAAAGCTCGTGGGCATAGGAGCGCGAGGCGTCCGGGGGCGTGCCGGGCTCGATCCCAGCCAGACCCGCGATGCGGTCCTTCCCGCTGCCCCGTGTGGTGGGGTGGATGCAGAACGCCACCGGCCGGGGCTCCGCAATGCCCTCGGGGATCATGAGATAGGCGGGAACGTCTTCGCCCGGCTGGGTCTGGAACAGCACCTTGCGCCGCAGGTAGCCTTCGCAGGCCACCTCCTCGACAACCCGGGGGCGCAGTTCAACGCGCTCGGCGGGGAAAGGCCCCAGAATCTCCAGTATCCGTTGCTTCAGCGCTTCTCGCTGCTGCGGCCAGTCTTCTGAAGTGACATGCACAGTGGGTTCCCCGCAATCTCGGAAGGTGATGGGCAAGGCGTCGCCGAACGCCTCCGTGCCGCACAGAGTGACGAAGACGTCAGGAGGGCTGAGTGTGGAGCACGCGTTCTTTGCCTGGGATCAGATGGAATGGGAGACCGTGGACGACCTCACCGCCCGCAAGGTCGTGCACCTGGGCCGGGTCATGTGCGTGCTGTTCAGGCTCTCAGAAGGCTCGGATGCTCCGCCCCATTCACACCCCCACGAGCAGCTCGCGACGGTGCTCGAAGGCCGCATCATCGCCCAGATCGGGGAGGAAAGCAAGACCATCGGACCCATGGAGGGCTATCGCGTCCCGCCCGATGTCCCCCACAAGGTGACGGTGCTTGAAGACGCCCTGATCCTGGACTGCTTCTCTCCCATCCGCGAGGATTTCCTGGGCGGGTAGGGTGACCTACCGCCGGCCAGGGCCCGGGGCCGGGGGCGAGGAGCCGTTGGCGTCTCTCCCACGCCCTACCCCCTCGGCACCTCGGCCACATCCACCAAGTCCCTGCCCGCCAGCAGCTTGACGCACACCGCCTCGGCCGGGGCATCCACGGCGTTCACCCCATCGGTGGCCGGTGCGCCCAGGAGCTCTCTGCCCTCCCCGTCGCAGATGGCGAGCCGACACTCTCTCTCCGGGAGCTTCACGTCCACCGCCAGCCTCCCTTCGGCGCGGCTCACTTCCAGCAGCTTCGGCAGCAGGGCGATGCAGGCCACGGCGTCCCTGGGCAGGTAGCAGTGAAGCGCCGGACCGGCCTGGGTCTCCTCCACCCGGACCTCGGTCAGGGCCAGCATGTCAAACAGGTGCTGCCCCGGTTCGGGAGCCAGCGCCAGCACCGGGCCGTCGAAAGTGTGGCCGGTGGCGTTGTACAGATGCAGCATGGTCTTCCCACCGCCCCCGAAGCGGTTGACATAGACCCGCCGCGCCAGCGTCGGGATCAGTGGCTCACAGTCCCTGCCCTGATAGATATCCTCATTCTGCCGCAGCAGGGCGTCCATCAGGGGCGGGTAGTAGCGGCCGAAGGACTCTACGGCGTTCCAGATCTTCTTCTTGCTCTCCAGGTCCGCGCCGCGGTGGTCCAGCTCGTAGGCCTTGCACTCCGGGAAGTAGAACCTCTGCAGATTGCACTCCAACGGGCGCAGCGGGGTGGCCTGAACGGTGAGATCGTAGGTGATACAGCCCTCCATGAAGGGCATCAGGTAGTCGTAGGCCGGATGCTCCGTGGTCAAGACCGAACCCGGAGCGACCTCATCCATGGCCTGCCGCACGAGCTTGGTGGTCTCGGCGATGCACTTGCTCCACTGGCTCACCCCCGGCTCGGCGAAGGTGTGCTGATGCTCCTTGCTGAAGCAGGCCCAGCCCCGATGGCCGTACTCGTCCAGGCGAATGCCATCGGCGCCGGTCTGAACCATGACGCGCCGCATGGTATCGGCCACCCACTGCCGATACTCAGCCACATCGTGGCACATGTTCCAGACCTCGTAGCTCTTCACGTGCTCCCCGTCGGACCGTACCACTCCCCACTGTCTACCGTGGGCCT
>CAYRFY010000437.1:0-7170 GCA_964423635.1 uncultured Armatimonadia bacterium
TTTCACCAGGTCATCTCCGGGCTAGAGTGTCCTTGTGCCGGATACTTGTTCAGTCCGGGGGCGATGGCCTGCCATCGGCTCCGGCGGTTCAGTTCACGTCGGGAACGACAAGACATCGTCAGGAGGCAACTGAATGACAAGAACACGCGCTATCGGCGTTGCCGGGATAGTCCTGGGGATTGTGATGTTGGCCGCCTCATGCGGCATGGCGGCAACAAGCGTCATCGTCAACGGGAATCCGATTTCCTTCACCGTCGAGCCGATGCAGGTCGCCAACAGGACGATGGTCCCGATGCGCGCCATCTTCGAGGCGCTGGGGGCCGAGGTGCACTGGAACGAGACCACACAGACGGTGACGGCCATCAGGGACACCACCAATGTGCAGCTCACCATCGGCGAGCCGGAGGCACTGGTGAACGGGCGGGTGCTGGCCCTGGACGTCCCGGCCATGGTGCGTCGCGGCTCGACCATGGTGCCGCTGCGGTTCGTCAGCGAGGCCCTGGGAGCCGAAGTGGAATGGGTCGGCGCGACACAGACCGTGTTCATCTCCACCAGCGGGACGGAGTCTTTCGCCGCCCCGCCGCCCGGCGGCCAGACCGGTACCGCCACGCGGACCGTCTTCATCCCCCAGGGCGCTGTGGTTCCCGTCAGCCTCGACACCCCTCTGAGCTCCGCCACGGCCAGGCTCGGGGACGGATTCACCGTTACCGTCAATTCTGAGCAGGAGGGGGATGCGGAGTTCCCGCGCGGGACCAGGCTGTACGGGGTGATTGTCGGGGTGCAGAAGGCCGGCGACGGCCAGCCGGGCACTCTCGACCTGGACTTCCGCGAGGCGCAACTGCCGGACGGTAGCAGAGTCAGGCTGGACGGCGCCCTGATCTCCCTGGACGACGAGAGCGTGACGCGCAGCGATAGTGGGCGCCTCACCGCGACCGCCAAGGCCAAGGATGACCGCCTGCTGATGATCGGCATCGGAGCCGGTGCGGGCCTCTTGATCGGCAAGCTGACGAAGGGCAACGTCCTCGTCGGCGGCCTGATCGGGGCCGCGGCCGGCTATCTGTACAGCGAGATCATCAAGCCCAAGGGCGAAGCCAAGGATGTCGACGTGAAGGCCGGGACGGTGTTCGGAGTCCGCATGGATAGCGACGTGAACTACAACGCCCCCGTGGCCTTCGTCGCCGCACGGGAGGCCTTCCTGAGCCAGTAGGCATGGCCTGCCTGGGCCTGCCACCTGACAGCCTCAGCCGTAGATGCACACCACGCAGTGCTCTTCCGGAGACCCGGGCCCAGGCCCGGGTCTCCGCGTTCTCTCCGGCTCTGCGCCTTACCCCATTCCCCTCCTCACCCCCTCGTGCTACAGTAGGTCATCCCGACAGATACCGAACTCTTCTCGCCCCAGAGCACCGGGCTCGGTGGGGGAGATGTGTCCTGTGTCATGGCCCCCCGGCGAGCCAGAGGCGACGGCCAATGGCCGCAAGGCGGCGCAGGCCGCGGACGAAGCACGGTCTGCCCACGCCGGATCCAAAGGAGCCCACGATGACAGCGAAAGAGCGCGTCCTGGCCGCCTGCCGTCATGAACAGCCGGACCGTGTGCCCCTGCAGGTGTATCTCACCCCCGAGATCGCCCAGCAGCTTCAGGCGCATTTCGGTGCCCGGGACCTGTATGAGGTCTTCGGCATCGATCTGCGGGGCGTGGGGGCGCCGTACAGGGGCGAGATTCGTCCGGGGCCGGGAATGCCGGGGAAGGCCGACTTCTATGACGAGTTCGGGGTGGGCTACAGCCGCAGCGCGTACGAATCCGGGGCGTACTACGAGGCCTCGGAACTGGCCCTGGCCGAGATCAGAACCATGGATGACGTGGCGCGTTACCCGTGGCCCTCGGCTGCGGATTACGACTACAGCGGCGTGGCCGAGGCCTGCGAGGCACTGTCGGACTTCGCGGTCTGCTTCGGGGGCGCTGGGATCCCGGACATCCTCAACGGTGTCTCTCGCGGCCGTGGAATGGAGCAGGTGATGGTGGACATCGCCATGGAGGACCCTGTGGGAGTGGCCGTGATCGACCGCCGGGTCGATCACTACTACGACTATTGCCGACGCGGGCTGGAGGCCGGGCAGGGGAAGATCGACATCCTGTGTCTGGGCGAGGACTGCGGCAATCAGGAAGGGCGCATGTTTTCGCCCGCCTGTTTCGATGGCTTCTTTGTACCGCGCCTGCAAAGGTTCATCGACCTGGCCCACGAGCACGGGGCGCTGGCGATGATGCACTCCTGCGGCGACACCCACGAGATCATGCCAACCTTCATCGAGATGGGGCTGGACATCCTGGACGCCATGCAGCCGGAGCCGGTGGGCATGAACCCGGCGGAAATCAAGCGGCTGTACGGCGGAGAGCTCACCTTCTGCGGCCTGATCAGCACCCAGCAGACCCTCCCCCACGGGACGCCGGAGGACGTGCGCCGTGAGGTACGGGAGCGCATCGAGGTGGTGGGCAAGGGCGGTGGGTACATCTGCAGTCCCGCTCACTGTATCCAGCCGGACACGCCCATCGAGAACGTTCTGGCGCTGTACTCCGAGGCGCTGGGAGTCAGGGAATTGTAGGGGTTGAGGCCGGGTACGCGGCGGAGGTGGGCGTCGCCTCCGCGTTGAAGTGGTCCAATGCTCGGCAGCCGGCACGGTCCTGTGGCCTGCAGGCGGCACACCTTGGGAGTTGGTGGCTTCCTTGACCCTCCCCGGTGGGCGGTGTATCCTGACATTTCCCGTGTCTTGTACCATGGGCGGAGTCTGCGAACCGGGCCGAACCTCAGGAGGACGTGCGCATGACTGAAGTTGCCGCCGAGACCCTGCCGGTGTGTCTTCGCGCCACGGCGGCGCGCCACCCGAGCAGGCCGGCCCTCAGTTTCATGGACAAGACCCTCACCTACCCGCAACTGACGGCGAGTGTGGGCGCGCTGGCGGCCTCGCTCAGTGAGATGGGCGTCGAGGCCGGTGAGCGCGTGGCGGTCCTCTTCCCCAACTGCCCGCAGTTCGTGATCTCCTACTACGCCGCCCTGCAGCTAGGGGCGGTTGCCGTTCCGCTCCATTGTCTCCAGGGGCCCGAGGAGACCGCCTACGTGCTGGCCAACTCGGGCGCCAAAACTCTCCTCGCCCTCAATGCCTTCGATCCCCTGATCGCCGGAGTGAGAGCGCACCTGGAGGGTCTCGAGCGCATCATCATCAGTGGCGAATCGTCCCTGGAGGATGTGCGGTCCTTCGAGCAGCTCCTACGTCCCCCCGGTGGGCCACCGCCTTTCGTTTCCGGCTCCCGGGACGACGTGGCCGTGCTCATCTACACCTCCGGCACCACCGGTCGCCCCAAGGGCGCCATGCTGACGCACGACAACCTGATCTCCGACACCATGGCCTGCCGGCAGGTGGTCCGGGTCGACGAGAACGACGTCTTCGCCAGCGTGCTGCCCCTGTTCCACTCTTTCGGGGCCACCGTGAACATGCACCTGCCCATCCTCAGCGGCTCCCACAGCGTCCTGATCCCCAAGTTCGCGCCGCTCACCGTGCTGGAGATCCTGGAGGCCAGCGGCGCCACCTTCTTCGCCGGAGTGCCGTCGATGTTCGCCGTGATGCTGCAGATGCGCACGGAGCGCCGGTTCGACCTCAGCCGCCTGCGGCTGGGAGTGTCCGGTGGGGCACCGATGCCTGTGGAGGTGCTCACGGGTTTCGAGGAACGCTACGGGGTGGTGATGGTCGAAGGCTATGGGCCTACGGAGGCCTCGCCGGTAGTGAGCGTGAACCCCCCGGAGGGGGCGCGCAAGGTGGGCACCGTGGGTCCGCCGCTGCCCGGAGTCGGCGTCAAGATCTGCGATGATGACATGGTGCCGTTGCCGCCGGGCGAACCGGGAGAGGTGTGCGTGTCCGGGCGCACGGTGATGAAGGGCTACTGGCGCGACGAGGCCGGCACCGCCGAGGCCATCCGCGACGGTTGGCTGCTCACCGGGGACATCGGCTATCTGGACGCCGACGGCTATCTGAGCATTATCGACCGCAAGAAGGATATGATCATCGTCGGCGGGATGAACGTCTACCCCCGGGAGGTCGAGGACGTCATCTACCGGCTCGATGAGGTGGCCGAGGTGGCGGTGATCGGTGTCCCCAGCCGTCTGCGGGGCGAGGACGTCAAGGCCTTCATCGTCCTGAGGGAGGGCCAGAACCTGACGGCCCAGGTCGTGATCGACCACTGCGCCGCCTGCCTGGCGAACTATAAGGTGCCCAGAACCGTCGAATTCCGCGACGAACTCATCAAGTCCGGCACCGGCAAGGTGCTCAAGCGGGTGCTGCGAGAACAAGAGGCGTGACGCCACTTGCCGTGGCGAGCCGCCCTTACGACAAGCGGGGTTACCAGATGCCGATGCCTAGACCAACGCTGAGCGCGATCGCGCTGCTTGCGGCGACGCTGGCCTGCGCCTGCGCGTGGGCCGCGCCGGTGATCGACGACAGCACGCTGGTGACACAGGAGTTGCCCAACGGCCTGGACGTTATCGTGCGCGAGGTGCCCGGCAGTGGCCTGGTCGCCGCGGGCTTCGCCATTCGGGCGTCCGTGCTCTATGAGAGCGAACAGGAGAGAGGCCTTTCGGACATCGTGCGCCACATGATGCTTGATGTGCCGGGGCCCGACGGCATGGATGTCACCACCTCTGTGGGCGATACCGGCGCGATCTTCGACAGCCATACCTCGCTGGACAGCACCCAGATCCGACTGGTGGCCGCCGCTGATGCCTTCTACCAATTGCTTCCACGGTTTGTGAAGACGGTGTTTGAGCCCGTCTTCGACGAGGCCGTGTGGGCCCAGCAACTGCCGGAGTTGCGCCGCAACCTTCTGGACGCCGAGCGCCGTCCGCTCGGGCGTCACCACATGCTCCTGTGGGAGGCGGCCTTCCCCGATCACCCATACGGCAGGCCCGTGGCAGGGACGGCCACCGGCGTGGCGGCCTACAGTGCCGACGCCCTCGCGGCCTTCCACAAGAAGTACTACGTGCCCAACAACATGAGTCTGCTGGTCGTGGGCGACGTCAAGTCCGCCGATGTGCTGGCCGCGGTAGCCGAGCTGGCGGGCGGATACGCATCACACACCGTGGATGTGCCCGCGGTTACCCCCGCTCCGCGGCCCACCGACAGTCGTACCAGACTGGAGAAGGCCGCGATCCGCGGGACCATCATCTCCTACGCCTGGCACGGAGCGGGCATCGACAACAAGCGAGACGTCTGCACGCTGGACCTGATCTACGCCCTGCTGGGTGAGGGGTCCGAGGCACGCCTGGACAAGGCTCTCGAGGCCGACGCCGCCGAAGGTGTCGTGCCCCAGGTGGAGTTCATCACCCGTCGCGACCCGGGGCTATTCATCATCACCCTCCTGTGTCAGCCCGAGGCCGAGCTCACCGCTCGCGAGATCGTGGCAGACCAGATGCAGAGGCTACAGGATGAGCCCATCACGGAGCAGGAGTTGCAGACGGCGCGCAAGACCATCCACGCCGGTTATGCCTTCGACAACCAGACCTTCGCCGGGCAGGTGGGCTCCATGGGCTTCTATGAGGCCATCGACACCTACCGGTTCGCCGTCGACTACCTCGCGGAGGTGGACAAGGTCACCGTCGAGGACATCCGGCGCGTGGCCGGGGAGTATCTGGACCCGAACAAGAGCACGCTTGTGATCATCCGGCCGCGGAAGCCCGGCGACGCGACCAAGGAGGCCCGGCTCATCCCGTGAAGCTTCGATCTGTGTGGTGCGTAGGTACATTGCTCTGGCTGTGGAGTTGTGGCGCGTTGCCGGCGGCACAGGAGACCCTGCCCAACGGCATGAACGTCACGGCTATCGCCGGCGGCCACGGAGACGTGTGCGGGGTCCACCTGGGACTGGCCATCGGTCCCGACCGCGTCCCGGCTCACAAGGCCGGCCTGCGGGCCGTGACACAACAGGTGCTCCTGCGCCTACTGAAGAGCGGCATCGCGGAGCGCGACGATCTGGCCGGTCTGCGCCAGGAGGCCGGAACCGGCGGCGGGATGCGTGTTGAGATGCAGGCCGACTACGTCGAGTTGGCCGCCTCCGTCACCACCGAGGCACTGGAGCCGCTGCTGAGCCTGCTGAGCTCCTCCGTGTTCGCCGCCGACTGGACGGAGGACGACGTGGTCGCGGCCAAGGAGTCCCTGGCCGACGCCGGCGGCGAAGCCGACGGCAACATCTCCGCCGCGGCCCAGTTGCACTCCCTGTTTGAGCGCGCTTTGTGGGGCGATACCGTCTGGACCCGGCCCGTCTGGGGGACCCCGCAGACCCGTGGCCAGATCACCCTCGCCGACGTCCGCGGCTTCTACGAGACCTACTACGTCCCCAACCTCGCCTCCCTCTGCATCGTGACGCCGTTTCCCGAGTCTGAGGCCCTGCGGATGGTGACGGACGCCTTCGGCCGCCACGAGTCGCGCCAGGTCGCGGCACCCGTTCCCTTTGCAGGCACCGTCACTGCCTCGCGCGTAGAGACGGACACCCACCTCGCCGTCGAGAGTGCCATGCTTCTGGTGGGTGTCCCGCTGCCGCCCGTGGGCAGCGACGGCTTTGTCAGGGGCATGGTGGCCTACGGCGCCCTCTCCGGTGCCGGCGGCCTGCTGGCCTCCGACAAGACCATCGCCACCGGCCTGACTTTGGCCGATCGCATCGGTGGCAGTAGCCTCAGCCCCATCGACGTCATGCCCGTCTCGCTCACCAGCCACCCCTGTCTGGCCGTGATCGCCAGGGCCGTGCCGACCGCCGTCGAGAGCACCAGAGAGGGCATCCTGCGCCACATCCTGGGCCTGGCGGAGGCGCCGTTGACGCAAGAGCAGTTGCAGCGGGCCAAGCTCCGCGCCATCAACCTCAACGCCATCGCCGCCGACGGGCCCGAGAGCCTGGCCACCGTCAGGAACCGCATGCTCCTGGTGGGCGCCACCGCTGCCGACAGCGAGACTTTCGCCGCCCGGGTGATGGCCGTCACCGCCGAAGACCTCCAGAGCTTCGCCGAGGAGCAGTTCACCAGGCATGCAATCGGCCTGCTGCTCCCGGAGGGCTGAGGGACGCCGGGAACGAGGACGGCGGTGGTAACGTTGGGGACGGTGCAAAACTAGACGCCTATATGGGCGCACTTCCTGACGCTT
>CAYRFY010000438.1:0-7161 GCA_964423635.1 uncultured Armatimonadia bacterium
GTTGAAGTAGTTGAAGATGTAGATCCCGTCGGCCCCGGCGTCCCAGGCCTGCAGCGCTCGGGCGCGGTAGCTCTCCAGGCTACTGCGCTGGAACCGTGTCTGGCCCTGCACGCGCGAATCACTGAGCGAGGGGTACACCGGCACCCCGTAGCGATGCCCCAACTCGATCAGGGTGCTCCAGGGGTTGAGCCGGAAGTAGCAGGTGCCGCTGAGGACGTCGACGAGGCCCTCCCGGAGCCATGTCTCCACATCCAGCCCGATGCCGCGGCAATAGTCCACCGAGTCGGGGACCCGGATGGCGATGAGAATCGGCCTCCCGCGCCGCATACCCTCCGCCTCGGTCATGGCGCGGATCCGCCGCATCAGGTCGGTCATCATCGCCAGCTCCTCCTCGCGGGCCCGGCCGCCCCACGCCACACTCCTGAAGAAGCAGGCATGGCGGAAGAAGTCCATCTCGACACCGTCGATGTCGAACTTCCGGCAGACCTCCTCGAAGAACCGGTAGCATAGCTCCCGCACTTCGGGGACTGCATAGTCCACCGAGGACCAGGTGCCGTGCGGGGGCTGCTTGTCGGCGGCCCCCACCAGGACCTCCGGGTGATCCAGCTTGAACCGGGGGCGCAGAGGCGGCCCGTAGCCCCCGATCATCGCGTCATGGGTGTCGTTCATGCGCATGTCCCAGAACACTTCGATCCCGTGCTCGCGGCCGAATTGTGCCATCACGGCAATCGGGTCGATACCCCGCTCCATGAGCTGTGGCAGGCCGTTGTCCCGGAACATCTCCGCGGTGTTGGTGAAGGGCTCCATCACCTCACTGCGGTGCAGCGCGTGGCCGAAGCACAGTGAGTTGCTGTAGAAGATGCTGTCCACCTGGCTCCCCAGCAGAGGTGCGGTGCGCAGAGCCAGCAGCGCCTCGGCGGTGGGCTCCTTCTTCGTGTAGATCACGTCATCGCCGTCGTTGTTGAAGATGATGCGCCGCTGCCTGTGGGCGGCCTCGGAGCGCAGTTGGCGCAGGGTGTCCAGGTCGATGGGATCCGCGGCGGCAAGGCTGAGACAGCTCGGCAGGAGAACGGCCACGAGGGCGGCGGTTGCTCTGCTCACGGGACGAGACCTCCGCTGGCGCTGGGAGTGCAGGGGCGTATGGCCCGTTGGTTCGCCCCAGGCGTGTCGGGGTCCTTCCTCCGCGACGCACGGTGGCGCTTCGCGCGAGCCGGAGCCCTCGCCGTCACCGGGCAGGTCGCCGGAGCGCTCGGGGCGAACCCAGGTGCTTTGCCGGCCTATCACGCAGGGAGCGTGTGTCATGGACTACTTCGCCTCGTGGAGCGGCGGGAAGGACTGCTGTCTCGCCACCTATCGGGCCATCGAGCAATGGGGCCTGCCTCGCTCTTTGCTATGCATGCTTACCGAGGGCGATGAGGTCTCGCGCTCCCACGGCCTCCCCCGCAGGCTGTTGGCGGCCCAGGCGGCGGCTATCGGGGTGCCCATCTGCTTCGAGGCGGCCACGTGGGAGGATTACGAGAGCCGGTTCATCCACAGGCTTCGGCAGATGAGCGCCGAGGGCGTCCGGGCCGGGGTCTTCGGTGACATCGACCTGGACGAACACCGGGAGTGGGAGGAGCGCGTCTGCGCCGCGGCAAACATGACGGCTCACCTCCCGATCTGGCGAGAGGATCATGAGGCGTTGCTTTCGGAGTTTCTCGAGGCCGGCTTCTCGGCCCTGATCGTCACCGTCCGCCTGGACGCGGTGCCCGAGAACATGCTGGGAGAGCGCCTTTCCCCGGCTGTGCTGGCGAAGCTGCGCGCCCTGGGCGTGGATGTCAGCGGCGAGGCCGGGGAGTTCCATACAGCGGTGGTTGAGGGGCCGCTGTTTGCCGAACCCGTGCACTGCGCCCCCACGGGCGTCCATCGTCTGCCGGGGTACGCGGCGCTGAGATGGGACTGAAGGTAAGAGTCAGGAGGCGTCCGCCCGCCGGCGCGACGCATCCGCCCATCTACTTGCCGCGATCCGCGGCCGCCGTGCCGTCTTGCTCGTGCCCACGCCCCGCGGAATCGTGAACGAAGGCCCCGCCGTCCGGGGCGGCGAAAGTGTCCGGGTTCGAACGGCCGGCAAGGAGCCAGGGTGAGGCGTCGTCGGCACTCGCCGGTGCCGGGCACGGCCGGCGCGGCACAGGCCCGCGCCTTACAGATGTCGCACGGCCGGCGCGGTACAGGCCCGCGCCCTACAGGTGCCGCAGGACCGGCGCGGTACAGGCCCGCGCCCTACAGGTGCCGCAGGACCGGCGCGGTACAGCCCGCGCCCTACAGGTGCCGCAGGACCGGCGCGGTACAAGCCCGCGCCCTACAGGTAGCCCAATGGAGGTGTCTGCTTTGAGACCGGTTCGCACCGCTCTGGTCGGCGTCGGAGGCATCGGTGGGTATCACCGCAAAGTCATCCACGGTCTGGAAGACTACGAGTTCGTCGGGGCGGCGGACCGCTATCCCGACCGTCAGGCCGCGCACATCGAGGAGCTTCGAGAGTGGGGCGTGCCGTTTTTCGAAGACATCTGGCAGATGGTGGAGGCGACTGAGCCCGAGGCCGTTACCGTGGCCGTGCCCCACCACTATCACGCCGAATACACCATGGGATGTCTGGACCGCGGCGTCCACGTGATGTGCGAAAAGCCCGTCACCGTGCGCATACAGGACGCCCTTGCCGAAGCGAAGCTGGCTCAGGACAAGGGCCTGCTTGTAGGGGTCGATTTCCAGTACGCCAGCTTCCCGCACTCGGCGGCTCTGAAGCAGTTCATCATGGACGGCGGGCTGGGAGAGCTGCGGAGCGTGGTAGGCGTGATGACCTGGAAGCGTACGGATGACTACTACACCCGGGCCGACTGGGTGGGCCGGCGCTTCGTGGACGACCGTGCCTGCTTCGACGGGGTGCTCATGAACCAGGCCGTTCATCTGGTGAACAGCGCCCTGCAGATGGGTACCCGTGAACCCGGTAACGCCACCGTGCGGGACATGCAGGCCGAGCTGTACACAGTGCACGACAACATCGACACCGAGGACCTCGCCTGCCTGCGGGCCGATCTGGGCGAGGCCACTCTGACCTTCTATGCCACCACCTGTGCTCTGGAGCTCCCGGAGGTGACCACGCTGCAGATCACCGGCTCGGCGGGCTCGGCGAGCTGGGATTCATCGCGCGCGGTGGTGACGCTCAACTCCGGTGAGGAGGTGGTTTTCGACCAGCCCACCGACCGGGACGAGGTGCACAAGAACTTCATCGCCTGCATTCGGAAAGAGGCCCGGGGATTGTGGGCGCCGGTGGAGGAGGCGCTCAAGGCGACGCTGGCCATCAACGGCGCCTACTTAAGCGCCGGCAGGATCAAGCGCATCGGCTGGGAGGCCATGGAGGATATCACGGGCTTCATCAACCGGGCCGCAGCGCAGCAGAAGCTGTTCAGCGAGATGGGCGCCGGCTGGGCCTACGAGGGCGCCCGGATCGACATGACGGGATACGACAGCTTTGAGGGCAAGCCGCTGGACTGACGACAAGGCCGGTCGTTGATACAGGAGCGGGGTCGGGCGCCACGCGCGTCCGGCCCCGCTGCATCGTTCTTCGGGCGGCGGCTCACTTGTCCAGCCTGTGCACCGTGATCTTCATGCCGCAGAGAGCGTCGGGCGGGGCATCACTGGTGCTCCAACCATCCTGCAGCGTAGCCCTGACCGAGAAGGGGAACACGCCGACGCCCACGTCCTTTATCTCCTTACGCAGGATCTGCGGGTTGGAGCCCTTTCCGGTGGCGTAGTGCTTGGCGGCGACCTTGGAGGCGAGTGTGCCCTTGAAGTCCACCTTGTAGATCGGCTCCTGGCTGTCTCCGGGGAGCTTCAAAGACACCTCCTTACCGCCCACCGTCCCCGCTACCGGGTAGCTGGGTAGGTTGACGTAGGGCGTAGGGTACGACTTGCCCGAGGCGGAGAGCCAGATGCCGGGCACCACCTGCACCGAGTACATCCCCGGCGGATGTGAGTGCGGCTCGATGGATGGAAGGCTGCTTCCGCCCGTGCCTTCTTTGAACGTCCTGCTTTCCCCCTTCACGCTGACGGTGATGGTCAGGTCCATGCGCCAGTTCACTCTGACACCGCAGGCCTCCATCTGGTCGCCCACGTAATGCGTGTCCCAGCCATCCACCAGCACCTGCCAGCGCTCCAGCTTCTCGCCGGTCAGCTTCCAGGTCACCTGCCCCTTGTAGGTGACGCCGCCTGCCGAGCAGCTCACATCCCGGGTCACCGTCTCCTCGTCCTCAAGCTTCAGCTTGACCGGAAGCTGATCCCAGAACCACTGGCCGTCCCCATTGTGGGCCGAGGAGCCGGCCATCGTCACCTCGGTGAGCAGCGCGCGGGTGTCGAAGAGGAGGTAGTCGTCCTTGACCTCCCCGCGGAGGATGATCCTGCCCCGACCTTCCATGTTGCCGGTGTAGCTAACCTTCAGATCGCCCTCCCCTCTCGCGGGGCCGTTGGCGTGTGGCAGCGGGAATCTCAGGCGCCCGGACATCGCGCCCTGCACGTTCCCCATCGGGGTGGCGTGAGTACCTGCGGAGTTCATCTCCAGGGTCCAGAGGTTCGGCTGATCGGGGAAGGTGCCCGGAAGGGGCTCGGGGTCCTTGCCGATGGCGGAGGCGGGCTGCAGCTCGAAGTCGGCCCTGGATGTCATGCCGGGTGTGGGAACCAGGACGACGGCCGACTTGCGCCCGGGCTCACGTTTGATGACGTAGGGCCCCCCCGGCCCGGGGCCGATCAGCTCCGTACTGAAGCTCAGGTCGATGGGGACGGTGCCGACCGGGCTGGTCATCGTCCCCGACAGAGGGATCTCCTTCCTCTCGAACCAGAAGGCGAGGTAGTCGCCGTGGCGGGCACCGCCGCAGGAAAACCCGCCACTGCCGGCGGTCTTGATCGTGGCGCCCGGAGCGGTGATCTGCTGTGTGGCCGACAACTGCCCGCTGCCGATGGCCTTGCCGTCTGCGCTGAAGTTCAACGTAGCGCTGCCGGAAGCCGTCCAGTGCTGAGTCACGGCCTGCTGGCTGTGGTCCGCCTCGTAGGTGAACTTCACCGTCCAGTTTTCAGGCCCCGGGAGCGGGTCGGCGGCCCGGGCGGGGCCACCGGAGGCGGCCAGCAGCGCGGCCACCAAGACGGACAGCCTGAACCCAAGGTTGCAGCGAGGACCGAAACCCGTGGTGATGGGGGGCAAAGGAAGCATGGAGGAGCCTCCTGGAGTGGGTCTGTCGGGGCGCCTGGGGATGACCACTGTCCTCACCGGGCATGTACCTTTTCGCCGGGCGCGGGACCATTCCCTGCCCAGGCAGGTCGCTCTGCGGGCTGCGGCGAACCGGTGCGGAGTGCGGCTGCACAACTCCCCAACGAGGTGTTTCAGACCATGGTGGCCCTGTACCTTGTAGCTTTCCTTGTGCCCTGCAGTGTCTCCGCCGCCGAGAACCTGCTTGCCAACGGCAGTTTCGAGACCCAGAACGACGGTCAGACTGTCCCCGAAGGCTGGACCCAACTGCGCGGCAATCCCGTGGAGGTCAAAGCCGACGGTGGTCGCACCGGAGAGGTCTATCTCCGCTTCAGCGACCCCGATGCGGAGCATTCGATCTCGGTGGAGTCGACGCATGTCCCGGCACGCCCGGGTGGCACCTACACGGCCGGCGCCTGGTTCCGCACCGCGGACAACTGCGCGCCGGGGGTCTACGTGCAGTTCCACGACATCTCCGGAGAGCGCATCACCGAGACGCATGCACGCGCCCAGGGCCCGACGGAGGGCTGGGTCGAAGCCCAGACCGTGGCGATCTGTCCCGAAGACGCCGCCGAGGTCTCTGTGCTCCTGTACGCATACACGGCGGACACGGGGCAGTTCGACGCCGATGACGTCGCCCTCAGCGTGGAGGGCGGCACCGACCCCTTCGCCGCCTCCGTCACCGCAGGCAACAAGACCCCCGTTGACATCGGCTCGCGCCGCGAGCTGTTCATCGACGACTTCATGCTCGACGGCACCTCCGGCGATGTGAGGCGCCTGTTGCACCACCCGGTGCCCCGCGAGGTGGTGCTGAGCTTCGACGCGCCGTGGGAGGGTGCGGTCAGCTTCTATGTCACGGTGTTTCAGGACGAGGACAAGGTCCGCCTGTACTACCGCGGCGCCGGCAATGAGGGGCTGCCGGAGGTGGCCTGCATGGCCGAGAGTACCGACGGCATCGCTTTCACCCGGCCCGTCCTCGGCATCCACGAGGTGGCCGGCTCCAAAGACAACAACGTCATCTGGATGGGACACGGTGCACACAACTTGACGCCCTTCAAGGACCCCAATCCGGACTGCACCCCGGAGCAGAGGTACAAGGCCCTGGCCGGCGGCCCACTGCTGGCACTGGCCTCCGCCGACGGGGTCCACTGGTCGAAGATGGCCGAGGAGCCGGTGATCACCGACGGTGCCTTCGATTCCCAGAACCTGGCCTTCTATGACGAGCTGCGCGGCGAGTACGTGGCCTTTTTCCGCGACTTCACCGGCGGTGTGCGCACGGTGAAGACCTGCACCTCCCGGGACTTCCTCAACTGGACCGAACCGCAATGGTGCCAATATGGTGATGCCCCGCCCACTCACCTGTACACCAACGCGACGATCCCTTACTTCCGGGCCCCGCACATCTACCTGTCCTTCCCGAAGAGGTTCATCCCCTCGCGGAAGAAGCAGATCGAGCACAAGGAAGTCGGGCTCTCCGACTGCCTCCTGCTGAGCAGCCGCAATGGCGTGGACTTCGACATGTGGCAGGAGGCCTTCCTCCGCCCCGGCCCGGACCCGAATAACTGGACCGAGCGCAACATGGGCATGGCCTACGGTATGGTGGCGCTGTCGGCCGAAGAGATCTCCCTGTACTGGGTGGAGAACTACCGTCACCCCACCTGCCGCCTCCGCCGGGGCACGCTCCGCACCGATGGCTTCGTCTCGCTCAACGCCGGGGTTCCCGGGGGGCAGATGCTCACGAGGCCATTCACGTTCACCGGTTCTCGGTTGCTGGTGAACTACAGCACCTCGGCGGCGGGATTCCTGCGCTTCGAGCTCACCGATGAGGCCGGCCGGCCGCTGCCGGACTTTGGCATGGCCCGGAGCGAGACGCTCTACGGGGACGAGAT
>CAYRFY010000439.1:0-7146 GCA_964423635.1 uncultured Armatimonadia bacterium
CGCCGCTCCTACGGCGCCCCCCTCAATCCCCCCGCAGGCGGGGGGAGGCACGACCCAGCGCCTCGCCACAAATACATGCGCGGGGCGAGGCGACGTGGCCAGGCACTTTGCCGCAAGCTGCATAATGTGGGTGGAAAGCCCGATCCCGCCTTGAGGGGCGCCGGCGAACGCAGGGTCCCTGACAGAATCGCAGACCTAACGCACGGCGCACGCAGGGCATTGACCTTCCCCTGTCACCGTGCTATACTCGCCGCATCATGAAGATGAATGCCTTCGACGACAAGACCCGCGTCAGGCGCAAGTAGTACAATCTGCGCGGTCTTCTGCAAGGCATGTTGGTTCCGGTGCCGCCCGATATCAGGGTGGCATTTTTCGTATCCGGGCATTGTCAGACTCGCTATTGGGGCAAAGGGAGCAATCGCTATGCGCATCGGCATCATCGGGGCGGCGGGGTACGGCGGCGTGGACCTCATCCGCCTGCTTCTGAACCACCCGGAGGCCCAGATCACCTATCTGGCCGGACACACCACCGTCGGCCAGAGGATCTCGGAGATTTACCCCTTCCTCATGGGCACCTGCGATCTGCCGATCGAGGAGACCTCGGTAGACGTAGCCGCCGAGAGGGCCGATGTGATCTGCTTCGCTCTGCCCCACGCCACGGCGACGGAGATGGTGAGTAAGGCGCTGGGTCTGGGGAAGAAGGTGATTGACTTCTCCGCGGACTATCGGCTCAAGAACGTGGCCGACTACGAGGCCTATTACCAGAAGCACCCGTGCCCCGAGCTGCTGCAGGAGGCGGCGTACGGCCTGCCCGAGCTGCATCGGGAGGAGATCAAAGGAGCGCGTCTCACGGCCGTTCCGGGCTGCTATCCCACCAGCGCGATCCTGGCCCTGGCGCCGGCGGCGAAGGCCGGGCTCATCGAGACCCGGGGCATTGTGGTGGACAGCAAGTCGGGGGTCTCCGGCGCCGGCCGCAGCAAGCTCACTCTGGATACCCACTTCGCCGAGATCAACGAGTCGGTGCATGCCTACGCCGTGGCCAAGCATCGCCACACTCCGGAGATCGAGCAGGAACTGTCGGACCTGGGCGAGGAAGTGACGGTCACCTTCAGCCCCCACCTGATCCCGATGAACCGCGGCATCCTCAGCACCTGCTACGCCACGCTGAAGCAGGACATGTCGGTGGCCGACGTGCTGGCCGTCTATGAGGAGATGTACGGCGACGAGCCGTTCATGCGGGTGATGCCCGAGGGGCAATTGCCGCGGACGAAGCACACCACGGGGACGAACCGCTGCCATGTGGGCGTGGCGATTGACCGGCGCCATCAGCGGCTGGTGGCCATCGGAGCCATCGACAATCTGACCAAGGGCCTGGCGGGCGCCGCGGTGCAGTGTCTGAACCTGATGTGCGGCTTCCCGGAGACCATGGGCGTGGAGTTCCCGGGCCTGTGGCCGTGAGGCCGCCGCTCGTGGGGCGGGCTTTCCAGCCCGCCGCCGTAGCCGTTGCGCCGTCTGCCGTTGCCTTGCTCCCCTCGCCTGAGCAGTCGTATCGCGAAGGAGAGGGGTCGGGGGTGAGGCGACATCCGTGCCGTTCCGCCGTAGCCGTTCCGTAGTCGCCGTTCCTCCGTTGGCCGTGACTCGCGACTCGTGACTCGCGACTCGCAACCGCCGTTCAGCGCAAACCCGGAGGTCTGAAATGTCTTCATTCAAGGTGATCGAGGGTGGAGTGCTGGCCGCCAAAGACTATGTGGCGGCCGCCATGAACTGCGGAATCAAGCCGGAAGCCTTGGACCTGGTGCTGATCCACAGTAAGCGCCCGGCGGTGGCGGCGGCGACGCTCACGCAGAACCGGTTCCGGGCGGCCCCGACTTTCGTCACCGGCGAGGCCGTGGCGGAGGGCTTTGTGCAAAGCATCGTGGTGAACTCCGGCAATGCCAATTGCGCCACCGGCGAGCAGGGCCTCGCGGATGCCCGCCGGATGGCCAAGCTCGCCGCCGAGGCCACGGGAGTGCGCTCCGATGAGGTGATCGTCTGCTCCACGGGCAAGATCGGCGTGCCTCTGCCCATGGACAAGATCGAGGCGGGCATCCCGAAACTGGCGCAGATGCTGGGCCCCGACAATGCCGACCTGGCCGCCCGGGGCATCATGACCACGGATACCCACCCCAAGGCCTGCGCGGTGCAGTTCGAGGTGAGTGGCACGACCTGCCGCATCGGGGCGATCTGCAAAGGTGCGGGGATGATCTGCCCCAACATGGCGACGATGCTGTGCTTCATCTGCTCCGATGTGGCCATCGAGGCCCCGGCCTTGCGCGAGGCCCTGAGTTGGTGTGTGGCCCGCAGCTTCAATTGCGTGTCCGTGGACGGGGACATGAGCACCAATGACACCGTGGCGATTCTGGCCAACGGCGCGGCCGGCAATCCGGTGATTACCGGGGAGGACCGCGGGGCGTACGACGCTTTCGTGGCCGCGCTGCTGCACGTGACACAGGACCTGGCCCGACAGATTGCCTTCGACGGCGAGGGCTCGGAAAAGGACGTGACGATCCTCGTCACCGGGGGCAAGGACTACAAGCAGGCTCGAGAAGTGGGCCGGGCCATCGCGCGGTACAATGAGTTCCGCACCATGCTCTACGGCCAGTCCTTCAACTGGGGGCGGATCGCGGCGGCGATGGGCGCCGGCCTGCCGGACATCGACCCACAGACAGTGAGCATCAAGCTGCAGGGAATCCTCACCTGGGACCGGGGCAGGATCGCCCGGTACGACAAGGACGCCGGCGCGGAGGCGCTCAAGTCCGGGGAGATCCTGGTGGAAGTCGACCTGGGCCAGGGAGAGGAAGAGGCCACCGTCTGGACCTGCGACCTGACACCGACTTACATCGAGCTGAATGTGTAGGCCGGGGGAGGGGTCGTCTGCTGCCGGCCCGCTGTTGTGGCCGCTTGTATGCCGCACAAGCTGCGGCGGAAGGGTCGCCTGCCGTTGCCGCGGCGGTTCCCCCCTCACCTGGCTCACGCCTTGCGGGACCGTTGATGCCGTCCGACCGGCAAACGGCTGCGGGCGAGACGCCCGCGCTCCCAGGAACGGCGGGCGCCGTACCCTGTCACCTGTTTCCTGTCACCTGTTTCCTGTCACCTGGCCACACCGGAGAAGACCATGGAGAACCACGTGAACCCGGCAGCTCATACCCTGATCGAGGCCTTGCCGTACATCCGCCGGTGGTCGGGCAAGACCATCGTGGTCAAGTACGGCGGCAACGCCATGACCGACGAGACGTTGAAGCGCAGTGTAGCCGAGGACATCGTGCTGTTGCAGCACGTGGGGATCAAGGTGGTCGCGGTGCACGGTGGCGGGCCGATGATCAACCAGATGATGGACCGCCTCGGTCTGAAGTCCCAGTTTGTCGGTGGCCTGCGGGTCACGGACGCCGAGACCATGCGGGTTGCCCAGATGGTGCTGGTGGGGCAGATCAACCAGGAGCTGGTGTCGCTGATCAACCTCTCCGGCAGCAAGGCCATCGGGCTCTCGGGCAAGGATGCCAACCTGATCCGCTGCGAGAAGCTCACCCATCCCGAGGGGGACCTGGGGCATGTGGGCAAGGTCGTGGCCATCGACAGCTCGGTGATCCACACTTTGACGGACGCGGGTTTCATCGTGGTCTTGTCCTCCATCGGCGTAGGGGATGAGGGGGAGAGCTACAATGTGAACGCGGACACCGTGGCCGGCGAGCTGGCCGGGGCGTTGAATGCCGAGAAGCTGGTGACGCTCAGCGACGTGCGGGGGATCTTCCGCGATTTCAAGGACGAGGGCAGTCTGATCAGCAGGCTGACTTTGGAGGAGGCCCGAGAGCTGATGGCGACGGATGTGATCAGCAAGGGCATGATCCCCAAGCTGGAGAGCTGCATCATCGCCCTGGAGAAGGGCGTGCGCCGCGCCCATATGATCGACGGCCGCCTGCCCCACGCGATCCTCACGGAGCTGTTCACCGACCAGGGCATCGGCACGATGCTGGAGGGCCCGGCCCTGCCCTGGACGTAGGACGTGTCGTCATCACATCACGGCCGCACCGTGCGACCACACCAAGAGGTGCCCGATGAACACCCCACAGATCATGGAGCTGACGGAGCAGTACATCCTGCCCACCTACGGCCGGCTGCCGATAGCGTTCGTCAGGGGCGAGGGGGCCAGGCTGTGGGATTCCGAGGGCAATGAGTACCTGGACTTCGTGGCCGGCATCTCGGTACTGGCTCTGGGACACTGCCACCCGGCGGTGACGCAGAGCATCTGCGAGCAGGCCGGGAAACTGATGCACACCTCGAATCTGTACCACATCGCGCCCCAGGGGCTGCTGGCGAAGAGACTCTCGGAGCTGTCCTTCGGGGGCAAGGCGTTCTTTTGCAATAGCGGCGCCGAGGCCAATGAGGCGGCGATCAAGCTGGTGAGGAAGTGGGCGAGCCTGTCGCGGCCGGAGGTGGAGCCCTCCCGGCGCACGATCCTCACCGCCGCCAGGTCCTTCCACGGTCGCACCGTGACGACGGTCACCGCCACGGGGCAGGACAAGTACCAGAAGGGTTTCGAGCCGCTGGATGCGGGATTTGACTACTTCCAGTTCGGCGACATTGCCGACCTGCGAAGCAAGATGTCGCCGGATGTGATCGCGATCATGCTGGAGCCGATCCAGGGCGAGGGCGGGATGAACGTGCCGCCGTTCGGGTTCCTCAAGCAGGTCCGAGAGCTGTGCGACAGCCACCGATGTCTGCTGGTGCTCGACGAGGTGCAGACGGGGATCGGGCGGACGGGCAAGTGGTTCGGCTACCTGCACGAGGACATCAGGCCGGATGTGATGACCCTGGCCAAGGCGCTGGGGAACGGCTTCCCGATCGGGGCCTGCCTGGCGGGCGGGGCGGCGGCGGAGGTATTCGAGCCGGGGAACCACGCCTCCACGTTCGGAGGCAGCCATCTGGCCTGCGCGGTGGGGCTCACAGTCCTACGGGTGATCGAGGAGGAAGGTCTGGTTGACAGCGCGGCGGCGATGGGTGAGCGGCTGGCGGCGCGGCTGACGCCTGCGGCGGACAATGCCATCGTGGAGGTGCGGGGCCGGGGTCTGCTACGGGCGGTGAGGTTCGACGAGACCGTGGCGGCCCGGGCGGTGCAGGATAAGTGCCGCGAGCTGGGGCTGATCGTCAACGCCATCGGTGACGACAGGCTGCGGCTGGCCCCGCCTCTGAACGTGACGGAGGATGAGGTGGACCGGGCCTGCGAGACCATCCTGCGGGCGCTGGGCTAGTATTACTGCGACGCTTTGGTGAGGCGCGGCTCCAGAGCCGTTCTGGAGCGGTCTCGCTACGCCGTCTGCCGTCAGGCCCGCAGGGCCATTGGCGCCGCGCAGCGGGGCCTCGCGGTCCTTCGGACCTGACGACGACGGCCAACGGCGGAACGGCCGTGGCGCGTGGTTCGTGGTGGGTGGCGGCTAACAAACAACGGCCAACGGCGGACGGCGCCGCTCCCTGCGTGTCTGTCGACCCGCTTTCCCTCTCCTTCGCGGTGCGACTGCTCAGGAGAGGGCTACGGCAAAAAGGCCAACAGCCAACGGCGGAACGGCCGTGGCGCGTGGTTCGTGGTGGGTGGCGCCTAACAACCAACGGCCAACGGCGGACGGCGCCGCTCCCTGCGTGTCTGTCGACCCGCTTTCCCTCTCCTTCGCGGTGCGACTGCTCAGGAGAGGGCTACGGCAAAAAGGCCAACAGCCAACGGCTGCGGGCCTGGAGCCCCGCGGGCACGGTGGTTTTCCCGGGTGTGTTGCCGACGGCCTGGAAGGTACTCGGCCAACGCCCACGGCTACGGCGAACACCGCTTTCCGGCCAGGCATCGCGGTGGCTCCCCTCACCCGCAAGCGGTCCGGAGGACCGCCAGACTCTCCCGGTCGTCCCTTCGGGCCTGGGAGAGGTGGACGGCCAACGGCACGAGGCGCCAGGCACATACGCTCCCGTAGGGGGCAGCTCGAGCAATCTCGTCGCATGCCGGGGGCTTCCTGGGGCCGCGCCCTGCGGGCGCCGGGGCTCTCGGGATGACGGTCTCAGGCGGAGGATGTGAACCGAATCAAAAGGCCGCCGGAAGCTTCCGGCGGCCTTTTCGTTGCGTCGCTGCGCAGGTGCGTCTAGAAGCGCTTGCCGACGGTGAGGCGGATGCCGTCCACGTCCTGATCGCCGGGTGTGAAGCCATCGAGGTCGCTGGTGGCCAGGACATAGCGGACCTCGGCGAACCAGGACTGGGCGAAGTCCATGCCGGCCAGGAGCTGGGCGCCGAAACTGGTCTTTGTCTCGCCGAAGACATCGCCATAGTACAGGCCGATGCCGCCGCCGTAGTACCACTTGTAGGCGTCCGACTTGACATCCTGCACCCAGTTGAAGTTCAGGTCCCAGACGTTGGCGTCATTGTCGCCCTGGGCCCAGTCCAGGCCGAGGAGCCAATTCTGGTTCCAGGCGCTGATCTTGTAGTCCACACCGGCGGTGAAGCCGCTGCCCAGATCGCCCAGATCGGCCCAGCCGACCTTGACTCCCCAGGTGTCCTGGGCCTGGCCGTCCTCGTACCAGCCGAACTGCGCAAATGCCAGGCACGGGGTGAGAAGCAAGACGACTCCGACGACTGCTGTGAGTGCGCGCATTTCCTATCCTCCCTGGTGGTTTGGCTTTGCTGTGGTCTTTGTACACGGGATGCAGCGATGACGGCAATCCCGACCGGGCGATCCCCGGCGGGCTACTACCGACGGGTGTGGCCTGGATGCGTGGCCGAAAAGCTGGGCCTGCCGTGCAAATGTCATCCTGGAGCGCCTGCGTCACAAGTCCGGGCGGCGCAAGCTCGAGCTTGTGCCGCTTGGGCGAAGGATCTCGTTATATCCCAGGAGATTCTTCGAACTGCTCCCTTCGGGAGCGGACGCTTTCAGAATGACACTCTCCGCGAAGGCGGGGTTTTCGCCCGCACATCTAGCGAAGCTCCGCCTCAAACCGACGAGCACGGCGCGGAGTTTGCTCCGGGGGCGGCGACACGGCCCGGCGGCGATCCCGCCCTGCGGGATCGCCGAGTCGGGCTGGAAACTCAGATTATGCAGGTTCTGGGCAGGCGCCGATTCACGTCACCTCACCCCCCCG
>CAYRFY010000440.1:0-7137 GCA_964423635.1 uncultured Armatimonadia bacterium
TGAGTGGAAAGCCCGATCCCGCCTTGCGGGACGGCTGTGAACGGCTTTTCGGCCGCGCTTCTAGACCGGGGTCTCCCAAGCGGCCCTCACCACGTCACCTGCAGCAGCGGCAGGACAGGGGTTGCCGCCTGCGGCGGAGGCTCGAACCCCGGCATCCCCCGGAAGCGGTCGTGGTCCGGGACGAAGACCTGGCCGAAGTAGACCTGGCCCTTGGCGGAGCTATTACCCACCATGTACCCCAGGCCGACGCCGGCCAGCACCTGCCCGACCGTATGCCGTCCCAGCTCGATGCGCGACCATGCCACCCCGGATGCGTACACATAGGGCCAGGCGCCCAGCTCCTCGTGACGCTCGGCAAGAACCGTCGCCAGGCAGAAGGCCATGGCCGCGTGGCCGCTGGGGAAGCCGTCCTTCTCCGGCTTATCCGGGCGCGGAGAGTGGATGATGAGTTTGGTGGTCTGGACGGCCGCCGCCGTGGCCAGGAGGCTGTCCGCCGCCCGACGGGCCGTGTACTCCTCCCTGTCGCCCCCCACCGTGCCCAGGCCGATTACCACCGCCTGCTGCAGTTGGGTGGCGGTGTCGCTCAAGACGTTGGCCAAGTCGGTCTGCCACCGCCCGGTCCATTCCCGGTCGCAGTGGGCCGGGGGGGCCAGACCCACGGTCGCCAAAGCCCAGAGCAGCATTCCTACCAGCCGTACTTCTCGGGTCCCCAAGGCTTACTCACCGTTTCCTGTTTCGCGAGGACCAGCGTCTTGTGGTCCACGTCGTGATACTGGACGACTCCCGGGCCGACGCAGCTATAGGCCCCGACCTTCACCCCGGGCATGATGATCGCATTCACGCCGGTACGCGTGTAGTCACCGAAATAGGCGTCATTGCCGCCGACCTCAGGCAACTCGGTGCGGCCGTCCACCGTGTGCGGTGTGGTGCCGTCGTCGAAGCGCAGGGTGCCGCAGACCGTGGCCGCCCCCACGTCGTGCCGGGCACCGAAGACGCCGGACAGCTCGCAGTAGTGGTACAGGTAGGCGCCCTCGAAGCAAACGCCACCCAGCTCAGCGCCGTGGCCGACAAGACAGTCATTACCCAGCACGGACTGCGCGCCCACGGAGCAGTAGTCCCGGACCTTCACGCGCTCGCCCAGCACGCAGTCACCGCCTACGATGGCGCCGTTGGTGATCTGGGTGCCCGCTCCGGCCACGAGATTGCCGTGGATCACGACGCGGTTGCCGATTCTGCAGCCGGGCCCGAGACGGATGTGCCCGGAGATCTCGGCCCCGTCACTCACCGAGGCGTCGGTGGCGACATCGTCGCCCTCCAGCCGGGAGCACAGGTAGCGGGCAAACTGCGCGTTGGCCTCCAGCACATGCCACGGCTTGTCGATGTCGACAAACAGGCCTCGGTGCTCGACGGCCCGCACCTGCGGCCCCGACTGGGCCATCATGTGCACGGATTGCGCCAATTCCGCCTCCAGTTTGGGCATGCCACCGACGTTCACTTGCTCCACAACCCCGGGGTTGGCCTGGACGAACGGGAGCGTGGCCGGGCTGAAGTAGTAGACGCCACAGAGACGGAACTCAGCTCCCCTGGGGTGTCCCGAGACCCCGATAAGGCGGTCCTCGTTCACCTGGGCGCACAGCCAGTTTCTGGGGTCACGTCCGCCCAGGGGAGCAACCATCGCCGCTGCGAAGGGCTGCTCCTTCCCGGTCAACTCGACGAACGAGCGTATCGCCTCCTCGCTCAGAAGACAGTCGCCGTAGAGCACCAGCAGGGGTTCGTCAGCGCCGATCTCGGCGACGGCCGCCAGCATTGCCGGAGCCGTCCCGGTGAGCCCGGACTGGGCGACGAACACCACATCGATGCCAAGAAGAGCATGACGGACCCGCTCCTGGAGGTGACCGACGACCACCGCGATCCGATCGACACCGGCGCGCCTCAGGCATTCACAGGTCCAGCGGATCACGGTGGTGTCGCCGACGGGCATCGCGGCCTTCTGGCGGGTGAGGTCATACGGCTCCCTGCGCCGGCGGCAAGGATGATGGCCTTCACTCGGTGGCCTCCTCCCGGTGCGGACCGTCCGTGGCGCGCCTCTCGCGGGCGAGAGATTCCGCCACGCGCCCGGCGGCCTCGTCGATGAGGATCTGCACGTCCTCCGTGCGGTAGGTGCGCTCGTCGAAGCTGCGGACCTGCAGAGTCTTGAGGAACCCCTCGAAGTCGGCGAAGTATGAGCCATAGATATGGAATGAGTCTACCACGTGGTTGTACTGACCCACGCGGATCTCGCGGCCCAGCTTCTGGCTGAGGGCTTGGGCCACTGCGCGTTGCAGGTCGGTGAAAGCGTACATGTTCATGTAGGCGGCTTTGAACGCGTCGTTGCTGCGCATGTGGGCCGCCAGGACCAGGCGATCGTCGAAGACCCGGAACCACAGTCGCTGCAGGCACGCCGGGTGATCGATGCCGGCGTCATCCCACGTCTTCCAGATCACCGCCTGCGCCCGTCGGGAGTGCGGCGCCTCGGCCAGCGTGCGCACGACATAGTCTATCTGGTCGATGGGCTCGGGGAGACCGGGGACGGTGTAGGTTGCGAACCGCTCGTGGTAGGTATACTGCCACTTCCCGGCGGCAGGGTCGATCCAGTGGTCGTGGATGCCGTCCACCACCTCCTGCCGGTAGACCTCCAGCTCATAGAAGCCGCCGGGCATGGCCCGATGGATGCGCGGCTCGGAGAAGGGGTCCGCCACGGCCAGCAGGAGAGTGGCGTCGCGGCTGGGGGGATCCCCGGCGGAATCGTACTGGGTGGCGATCCGCGCCCCTCGCTCCCAGGTGGCGAGCACGGCCTTCTCCCAGCCCTCGGCGAGACCCTGGGCTTCGATATGGATGGTCGGCAGTTGGAAGTCCATGGACAGTGTAGCCTCCAAAAAGGCCCCGGTGGATGACGGCAGATGCGGGGGGATGGGTCCGCTCCCCCAGGGACGATCCCTTCCAGCGTAGGATTATACAAGGCCCTCGACCGCAGAGACAATGGCTCAATGGCGGTGTACCGGAGGTCTGCGGTTCTGGCAGGGCCGGCGGCTGTGCGCGACAGCGTCACCCATCGAAGACCGGGTGACGGTAGACATGCAGAGCCAACACCGGGAGCGGCGCTCGGGGCGCTATTGCCCTGTCAGCTTCATCGCGTCTCTCAAGGCCTCGGGCGTCATGCCTCCGCCCGTGACGAACACCGGAGCCTCCGTCAGCGCGACGGCGGCCTGGTCCAGCACATTGCCCATGATGTCCCTGGCGCGAACTCCCGGCTCCTCCCAGCTTACTGTGACCCCCGTCTCGCCCTTCGGTCGCCACGCGGCCAGCACCGGCCCGGCGGGAGTCTCGAACAGGTAGGCCTTGAGCCAAGGCCCCCAGTCCAGCTCTTCTACGGCCCTGCAGCCGGGCGGAAACAGCTCGGCGAAGGCCGCCACGGCGGCGTAGATCTTCCGCGGCGCCCCGCCGTACTCGAAGAACGTGCCCTCCCGGTTATCGCCGTTGAGCCCCGGGCAGGTGCCGGCGTGGTAGAGGATGCGCTCCACGCCGTTGGCCAGCAGGATCACGTTGAGGCGCATGGAGTAGATGGCCTGGGTCCTCTCGTCGGCCAGAGGGATGTCGAAACCACCGTGTCGCGCCGGGATGACCTCCACATCATCATCGGCGTAGTAGCCGTGCTCGGTGAGCCAGATTGGCTTCACCCCGCCGTGCTGCTCCATCAGCGACAGGAGCTGGTGCAGGCCCGGTTCTCGAGTTTCCGGGCCCGCAAGGCCCGGGTAGGTGTGGACATCCACCGCGTCGATGGACGAAAGCGCCCCGGTCTCGAACATCTCTTGGAAGTACCTGCCCACACCGTCGGGCCAGCCGCCGATGCCCGCGAGTATCTTGCAGTCCGGATCGGCGGCCCTCGCGGCCTCGGAAAACAGCTTCACCAGACGGCCGTAGTCGCGCCCGCTGTAGCCGTGGGTCTCGGGCAGCGCATGGTTTGTGTACAAGGGCTCGTTGAACACCTGCCACCACTTGATCCGCCCGCGATAGTGCTCCACAGTGGCCCGCACGTAAGCAGAAAACTCCTGGTCGCTGCGGGGAGCGTAGGCCGTGCGTCCGCCCAGGGCCGGGTAGCCGTCCCCGGCCGGAATGCTCTCCGGCGCCGCCGACGACCAGTTGCTCGCGGGGAAGGGGAGCAGGCCCAGTACGGGTTGCCCGAAGGCCAATGGGCGGTTGATGTGGTGGTCGGCCTCCGAGAAGTCAAAGGGGCCCGGCTGCCTTTGCACATCATGCCACTTCAGCGACCAGTCCCGGACCCACAGCAGGCCTGCGTCCACGCAGTTGGCCAGCAGGTGGTCCCACGGGTAGGCGTGGTTCATCCCGAAGATGGAGTCCTCTTGGCCGTACCGGGGGATGAGGGCCATTCTCAGCCCGCGGCCCTGCTTTTCCCCGTTAAGGCTCAGGTGTACGCGATAGAACCCACGCTTTGTCAGCCCCAGGTCTACCAATTGCCTGTTCGGACCATCACCGGCGGCGACACTGATCCGCCGCGTCGCGACCTCCCGATCGTCGAAGTCGGTCACGGAGAGCACGACCTCGGCGGGTCCGGCGCCCTCATTGCGGGTGGTCAGCTCGACGCAGGCGTCATCTCCCTCGTAGAAGATATTGCCGCGCAAGCCCGTAACCATGCCCGCCTCCACCGGAGACCGCGGCTCGAATACAGACGGCTCCGGTCCCTGCTCAAACTGGAGGGCATCCAGCCACAATGTGCAGGTGTCGCGGCCCGTGTCCCTCAGGTCGGGGCCCACCAGCACGGAGCACCAGGCCGCAGGCACCTGGGCGCAGAGCTCGTACCGGCGCCACTGAGTGCCTACGCGAACCTCCCGCTCCACCGGCGCACCGCCGAAGGGCTGGATGACCAACCTCGCCGGGCAGTCTTCCACGTCGGCACGGAGGTACGCGGACAGGCAGTAGTCCCGGCCTTCATGAGTGGGCATCCAGCCCACATTTCCCGTGAGCACCGCCCGGGCGGGCGAGCGCATGGCTTCCATGCAGTCGAAGTACGCAACCGGCGTGATCCCGGGGGCCATGGCGACCTTCAGGCAAGTGTCGCCTTCGGATGCCGAGCCGCGCTCCAGCTCGCCGAAGAGGCGGTTCATCGGCATGTGCCAGCCGGAGCTGGTGTACCTCGCCGCGCTTCCCCAGCCGTCGGTGCCGCATTCGAAGCCGCCATTGGGGACAAGGTTGCGGCCGCCCTGATCCGGCCAGACCAAAGTGGGCTCACGACGGCCGTCGCCGGGAACCAGACGCACATCATCGATCCACAGTGTCCCGGTTGACAGATAGCAAAGCTGCAGACGCATGCGCTCCTGGCCATCGGCGACGGCTTCGAACACAAACTCATGCAGCCGCCAGTCATCCGCCGGCGCGAAGGCGTCGTTGAGCCCGACGACGCCCCAGGACCTGGTATCGACCAGGGCGATCAACACCGGCACACCCTCGAGACCGTTGTGTTTGGCCCAGAACGAGAACCGGTACCACTTGCCCTTCTCCACCGCAATGTGGCCCATCTGGCAGATCATCGCGTGGCTGGCAGGGTTCTCCGGCACCAGATGCGTACAGTCCAGTCTCGCACTGAACCCGCCGGCGCGCCCGGTATCTCGGGTCAGATGCTGGGTGACGGTCTCGGCATCCCCGGCCGGTTGCCAGTTGTCCGGGGTACCGTCGCCATCCACGTCAAGCTCCATGTCGCCATTGAGCACCAGGTTGTCCTGGGCCATAGCGGGAGATAAGAGCAGGCACAGCAGCGCAAGCGTCAGAAGTGGCTTCACATCCGGCTCCCTGTCGTCTGGGGTTGTACTTCAGCGCGGGTATGGTCCCTGTTCTCCCCGGCCGAGGCCGGCACCTCCGAGCCCCACGGCTCGCTGGGGCGGAGGGCATGGGCCGGACACGGCGAATATGCTCTGTGCACGGACCCGATGTCTACCGCTCACCCAGGAGGCGACCACCATGTCCGGCGTTTGCAGGCTGGCCTTCATCCCCGCGCTCTCCATTCTACTGGCTGCCGCGACCCCCGGCCAGGAGGCCCCAACCGGCGACGAGCCCAGCGAGAATGTGACGGCCGTCGTCGGCGATTGGCTCCTGTCCTGGCGTTCGGCGGGCGGCACCACGGTGACCTACCGCGGTATCCCCGTCCTCGGCGCCAACCCCTCGGAGTTTGTGGTTCACCAGAAGTGGCAGAAGGTGCTCTACCGCTCCGGCGGCGATACCGCAAGAGGCTCCCTGGTACGCGACGCGGACCGTGCCGTACTGACGATCCGTGACGAAAACGAGCACTTCCGGTACGAAAAGACCGTCACTCTCGGACCCGGGAACGTGCTTTCGCTGGACTACGCCTACGAGATACTGGAGCCACAGAACGCGGAGATCCAGGTGCTGTACGCGCTGGGCAGGCAGTGGCTCGATGGGTCCGATTATCGCATCGTCACAGCCGGCGGCGAGAGAACCGGGAAGCTCGAGGTGCCCGCCACGGGACGCATCGACCCGTGGGGCAATGCGACACAGCAGGAGTTTGCCACTTCTTACGGGAGTCTGGCCATTTCTGCGGACCGCCCGCTGAACCTGCTCTGTGTACCCACGGGGGGCGACCAGTGGTGGGCGGACACCATGGAGAAGGGCGCCGTGCGCCGGGTGAGGATCGATATGAAGATCGAGCCGGGCCCCGAGGCCCAGAGGGGAGTGGTGCTCCACGACCTGCGGTGGCCCGCTAAGGTGCGCACAGGTGAGTGCAGCTTCCACGTCACCCTGTCGCTGGCTCAGGCCGGCCCCGAGGAGGTCGAGGTCCGCGTGGAGCGCGCCGGCGGAGGGCCCGAGGCCGTCTCAAGGGCTATGGCTGTGAAGCTGGTCGAGGTCCCGGCTGAAGTGGAGTGTCCGGTACCGTTACCGGGCCGCGGAACCGAGGCCCTGGCCCTGGTCATCGCCCACCCCGGTGGCGAGGAGATACTGCGGCTGGCGCCCCTGATGGTGGAGACCGACCCCTACCTGGAGCTGTTCCCCCGGCTGTCGCTCTATACCACCGAGACCGAGGCCGACATCGTCGCCCGAGTTGCCGACGACCTCGCGGCCCAGGGCCTG
>CAYRFY010000441.1:0-6745 GCA_964423635.1 uncultured Armatimonadia bacterium
ATCAAGGCCAACGAGCAGCTCTCCGAGCGCGTCGGACTGATGGTGCGCGTCTCTCCAGAGACCTATCCGGGTTGGCAGCAACTGCGGCAGTCGCTGCAGCCGGCGACGCTGGAGGGCTGCCAGGTGCTGCAGGCGCAGGTGGATGAGCAGGGCACCGTGCGCATTCAGGCCCAGACACCGACAAGGGTGGTGCGCACCGGCCGCGCCGGCAGTCAGATTCTCAGCGAAGGGCCCTTGACCACCGCCGAGACGCTGGCGCGGCTGTTTGTCTACCTCTACGACCAGATGCAACACTGCCGCGGTGCCGCCGCGCAGGGGGCCGGCGACGCGCAGCCGGCGCCGCAGTAGGAGGCAGTAGACCGCGCCCCATGTATGACTTTCCGGCACTGATGAAGGACAAGCGGCTCGTCGCGGAGCTGCTGGGCTGCGTGGAACGCGGAGAACCGGTGGCGCGGATCCGCGAGGCCAAGATCAAGCTCACCTGCCGCTGTAACCTGCGCTGCCGTTTCTGCAGCTTCGGCCGCATGCAGCCGGTGGAGGAGATCACTCCTGCCGAGGTCGGCGATGTCCTCACCCAGCTCGCCGCCATGGACTGCCGCAAGGTGCACTTCTCCGGGGGCGAGCCCACGCTCCTGCCGGAACTGCCCGAGCTCGTCAGGCAGGCCGCCGATCTGGGGATGCGGGTCTCGCTCACCACCAACGCCACCCTGCTCACCCGCGAAAGCGCCGAGGCTTTGGTATCCGCGGGGCTGCGGAGCGTGTCGGTCTCCCTCGACGGCCCCGAGCCCTCGCTGCACGACGGGCTGCGTGGGGTCAAGGGGGCTTTCAAGCGCACCGGCGCCGGGATCAGGCACCTGACCGTGGCCCGCAAGCGGCTGAAGGCGAAGCTCGCGCTGCGCATTAACATGGTACTCACCCGCCACAACTACCACGCCTATCCCGAAGTGCTGCAGCTCGCCGCCGAGTTGGGCGCCACGGACGTCAAGCCTATCCCCGTGGACGAGCGCGCCACCCACGAGAACCGGCTCTTGCCCTGGCAACTACAGGAGTTCAATGACTGCATCGCCCCGGCTGCGGAGACCCTCCGCGCCGAACACGGCTTCTCCACCGATCGCCACCTGGTGTACCCCTTCGGCGTCACCGACGACGAGCTGGCCCTCTCGGCACAGCAGCACTACGCCCTGGGATACTACAGCAAGCATCTGTGCTTCGCGCCCTGGCTGACAACCCTGATCACCTGGACCGGCGACGTGCTACTGTGCTGCATGAGCCGCAACAAGGTGGAGCCTCTGGGCAACGTCCGGCAGACCCCGCTGCGGGACATCTACATGGGCGAGGCCTACGAGCGCCTTCGACGGCAGTTCCGCCAAAGGCGCCCGGCGATCTGCAAGAGGTGCGACGACTTCCTGGCGGAGAACCGGTTCCTCAACGAGGCGCTGGGCCGAGATGGTGGATGACCAGGTTCCGGGTACGCGGCGAGATGGACCCTTTGCCCTTGGTCGTCGGGACGATCCGTCTGTGGTTGTGGGGCGTGGGCAACGGTCAACGGCGGCGGGCTGGAAAGCCCGCCCCACCAACGGCAGGAAGCCGTCCGCCGCAACGGTCAACGGCGGCGGGCTGGAAAGCCCGCCCCACCAACGGCAGGAAGCCGTCCGCCGCAACGGTCAACGGCGGCGGGCTGGAAAGCCCGCCCCACCAACGGCAGGAAGCCCGCCCCACCAACGGCAGGGAGCCCGCCCCACCAACGGCAGGAAGCCCGCCCCACCAACGGCAGGAAGCCGTCCGCCGTGGACCCCCTTTTCCCGTCGCCCCCGCCGTCTGGGGACGTAAGGGAGAGGGGGCAGGGGGTGAGGCGCCGTTACCGTCACCCACCCAGACGCGATGAGGTGAGACGACATGCCCGACAAGCCCAACGTCCTGCTGCTCTTCACCGACGACCAGCGCTTCGACACTATCCATGCCCTGGGCAATGAGGTCATCCACACGCCCAACATGGACCGTCTGGTGAGCCGCGGAACCGCCTTCACCCATGCCCACATCCCCTGCGGCACCAGCGGCGCCGTGTGCATGCCCAGCCGAGCCATGCTCCACACCGGCCGCACGCTCTTCCATCTCCAGGGGGCCGGCGAGACCATCCCGCCGGAGCATACAACACTCGGGGAGTGCCTCCGGGCCGCCGGCTACCGCACCTTCGGCACCGGCAAGTGGCACAATGGACCCGCTTCCTACCATCGCAGCTTCACCGACGGCGACGAGATCTTCTTCGGCGGCATGGCAGACCACTGGAACGTGCCCGTCTACCGCTTCGACCCTTCGGGCAGGTACGACGCCACCTGCCCCATCGTGGACCGCCCCATGGCAAGCAATGAGGTGCGCCTGCGCCGCTGCGACCACATCGAGGCCGGCAAACACTCCAGCGAATTGCTCGCGGAGGCCGCGGTGCGGTTCATCGAGGGCTACCACGATACCGCGCCGCTTTTCGCGTATGTGTCCTTCTTGGCCCCACACGACCCGCGCACTATGCCCCGGCAGTATCTGGAGATGTACGACCCGGCGGACATCGAGCTACCGCCCAATTTCATGGAGGCCCACCCCTTCGACAATGGCGAGCTGCGGGTCCGCGATGAGCTGCTGGCGGCCTTCCCGCGCACTCCCGACGAGGTCAGGCGACACATCGCGGAATACTATGCCATGATCTCCCACGTGGACGCCCAGATCGGGCGCGTCGTGCGGGCCCTGGAGACAAGGGGCATGCTGCGGGACACGGTCATCGTGTTCGCCGGCGACAACGGCCTGGCTCTGGGCCAGCACGGCCTGATGGGCAAGCAGAACTGCTATGACCACAGTGTGCGGGTACCATTGGTGTTCGCCGGGCCCGGCGTCCCCGCGGGAGTGAGGACTGATGCCCGTGCGTATCTGCTGGACATCTTCCCCACCCTGTGCGAGCTGGTGGACGCTCCCAGACCCGACAGCGTGGAGGGTGCAAGTCTGGTCAAGGCCATGGGCGATCCTGCCGAGAAGGTCCGTGACACGCTGTACTTCGCGTATGTTGGGAAGCACCGCGCCGTCACGGATCGGAGGCACAAGCTCATCGAGTACGTGGTGGACGGTGAGCGGTGCATGACCCAGCTCTTCGATCTGCACACCGATCCGTGGGAGCTGCACAACCTGGCGCAGGACCCGGTCCATGCGGACAAGGTCTCGCAGCTCCGGGCCGAGATGGTCGGGTACCGGGATGACTGGGATGACCGGCAGACCGAGTGGGGAAGAACCTTCTGGGATGCATGTGAGTTCTGAGCGGGATGGGGCCCCTGTTCTGTCTTGACGCCGCCCTATCGTCGTCGTATGGCCTGTTTCGATTACAGCTTCGTGGGCTGCGACCAGACCTATCCTCACGGCCGCGGCCACGGCAGCTACGAGGGCCTCATCATCAACTCCGCCAAGCCTTTGGAGCCGGCGCTCAATAATGGCATCGACCCCATGACCGGCGAGCGCGAGGGGCCGCGGACGGGCACGCCGGAGGGGCGGATTACTCCGAAGGCATGGTGGACATGGTCGGCCTCACCACCACCACCGACGCGCTGGTTGCCATCCAGAGAGCCGTGTACGAGGAAAGCAGGCTTACCCCGGCGGAGCTGCGCGACGTGCTGGCCGAGGACTGGGAGGGGCACGAGAACCTGCGGCTGTACCTGCTGCACAAGCTGCCCAAGTTCGGTAACGAGGACCCACAGGCCGACGACATGGCGGTGGAGGAGCTGGAGCGCATCAACCGTCACGTGCGCTCACACCGCACGGTGTTCGGCGGCCCGTGGGGAGTGGACATCATCGGCTGGTCGGGAGCGATGGAGCTGGGGCGTCAGACGGGGGCCACTCCCGACGGCCGTCGGCGCGGCGAGAGTCTGGCCGACTGTGCCGGCCCGGCCCAGGGGCGCAATGTGCGCGGCCTCACGGCCACCCTCAACTCCGTGGCCAGGCTCCCCCACAGCACGACCCACGGCTCGCTGCTGCTGAGCCTGAGGTTTCCCGAATCGGCCGTGGCCGGTAGCAGCGGCGTCGCCAGGCTCCGAGCCGTCATCGAGACCTACTTCCGCCGGGGCGGCCAGGACCTGCAGATCCCCATCGCCGGGACCGAGGAGATGAAGGCCGCCCGCCGCGACCCCGAAGACCACCGCGACCTGATGGTTCGCGTCGGCGGCTTCAGCGCGTACTTCGTGAGCCTCGACCCGGCCTTCCAGGAGGACATGATCGCCCGCTCCGAGGCCGAGGCGTAGCGCCGTGGACCTTTCCACCTCTCTGTCCCCGGGGGCAAAGAGGTGGAAAGGTCGCGTACCGCCCGCCGCACGGCGGGCCATTCACTCCCCCAGCTCGACGATCCTCCTCACCATCTCATCTCTCGTCGCGTCCAGGTCGGCGGTCTTGGGCTGCAACGACTCCAGCCACTCCAGCGCGGCCTGCGCCTTGGCCCTCGGTCCGTCCGGCCCGGCTTCAAGCACCGCCATGGCTCTCTGCCTCAGCTCCGTGGCGTACTTCACGTCATCGGCGCCCTCCCGAAACCCCTGCAGTGCCAGTGTCAGCACCACCCCGTCCACCGTGGGATAGGCCAGGCAGTGGTCGCGGTAGGTATCGTCGTCGAAGTCATTCCACTGGAAGCCCGAGGAATCCATGAAGCAGTAGGTGTTGGCGCCGTCGTAGTCGAGCTTCCACAGGTAGAGCCCGTAGTTCCGCCGGTACAGCTCAGGATTCTCCGGCGGAGTCTGCGGGTTGGCGTAGTTCCAGACCTTGTGGCCCACGGCATGCCACTTCGCGGGGTCCTCGGCCTCCGGGTTGCCGGCACGGTTGAACAGGTCCAGCAGGTCGCCCATGGCATCAAACTGCCCGTGGAACCCGGACACAATCACCTTGCCCCCGGCCTCATGCACCACCTTCCAGGCCCCGCGTTGCGAAACCAGCCGGTCCCCGGTGGCCTCGTCGAGCCCGTAGAAGTAAACTTCGGTGAACCCGTACTCGGCGGCGATCTGGATCGTGCGCTCCACGTTCGCCCTGAGCGCCGCCAGGTCCGCGGGGTCGGTGGGATTGCCGATCATCCCCGAATCACCGAAGTACAGGGGTCTACCGAACATACCGGCGTCCTTCGCCGCCTGCAGATGCCTGCGGAACAAGGGCTCATTACGGTAGACAATCTCGGGCGACCAAATCATGCACGGAGCCACGATTCCGTGGTCATACATGGCCTTCAGCTCGGCGGCGAACTGCTCATCGCTTTTGACCTCATAGCCGATAGAGCCCTCGCCGGTGGGGTCCAGCTCACCCCAGTAGTAGAGACTGTAGGTGAAGGGCTCAGAGGGGTCCCAGTGGGCCCGGGGCTCGGGGAGACTGAAGGGCAAGACCCGCAGGGCGAGAGCCACCTCACCCACGGGTTGTCCGGCGGCGGTGAGACGCAGGACGCCCGAGTAGTCGCCGGCGGCGGTGTCCGGCGGCACGGTCACCGTGACCCAGACCTGCTTGTTCTCACCGGCGACGAGGTCCGCAGGCAGCAGCACCGGCGCGTCGCGGACGGGAAACTCATCCAGCGAGAACTTGGTGCCCCACGGCACCGACGTCGGGTCATCGATCGGCATGTATCGCGGCCCCTCGGGGAAGGAGAGCTTCAGCTCATTGCGCTGCCCCTCGCGGTCCACACGCACCAGGTCGTCGTCATGCAGCAGTAGCTCCGGAGTGAGCACCCTGCGGTCCTTTTGCTGCGCCACCCCCCACCAGGCGCTTCCCGCCTGGTACCAGCACTTGACCCACTTGATGTCCACGCAGGAGGCCGGCAGCGTCCCCGCGGGGCCGCTGAGGTCTGTGGCGGAGATCAACACGTCCTCCACCGCATCGGGTCCCCACAGGACGAGGCTTGCCGACTCGGCTTCTCCCGGACAGGCGGCGAGTGAGATCTCACGTGCCGGTTCGCCGGGCAGGTCCGCCGTCTCGGGCAGGATCATCTTCGAGGTCACCGGCCGTGTGCGGTAGGTCAGGAGGCGATCGCCGGTCACGACGCCCGCTTCCAGCCCCGCCACCGCATCGGAGAGCGCCTTGAGATAACGCGCCGGGCGCCCGAGCGCTTCGCTCGCCGCCTGGCTGCCCGGCTCGAGGGCGGCGGCCGCGTCCAGCTCCGTCCCGATGGTCTCGCAGGTGCGGCGTACCGTGGCCTTCCAGGCGTCATTGATCGGCGAGGCCGCCAGCGCATCGGCCTGTGCCGGAAGTCTCCGCGCCAGTTCCCGGTAGCGGGGGAGCTCGCGGGCGACGATCTCCTGCGCCGCGGGCTGCAGGTCCACCACGCGGATATCGTCCAGCAGCGAAGTGGTCCCGCTCTGCGCCGATTGGTGGAACCAGATGGTGATGGCCCGGGTATAGGGCGGGAACCAGTCGGAGACGACAACGGTATTCTCCGTCCAGTTGGGGCCCTGGGCCCCGGTCTCCTGCCGGGCATAGGGCTCGCCCGTCTTGCCCTCGGCGTCAAAGAAGTCCACCCGCAGGTACAGGGGGCTTGTGCCCTCGAGGCTTCTTGCCCGCCAGCACACGGCGATGGGGTGCCCCGGAGTGACGGGGACCTTCTCGAGCAAGATCATGTCCTGAATGTCGTCGGCGGTCTGAGAGGAGACCACCCGGGCCGACTTGCCCGGCGGGTCACCGCGCTCGACGATGCTCCAGTTGGGATCGGCGCGCCAGGCGTCCAGGTCGCCGGCCTCGAAGTCCTCGGAGAAGA
>CAYRFY010000441.1:6755-7135 GCA_964423635.1 uncultured Armatimonadia bacterium
TACCTCCCCCGGCGGGTTGCCCTCCCAGAGCTGTCGGACCAGACTGTCCGTGGCCTCGCGCAGCGTGATCGCGTGGCAAAGCGCGGTGAGGCTGAGCAGCACGGAGCCCAGGAGCAAGATTCTGCCGCCCCGGATCGGCCTATGGCGCGGGATGGTGTGCATGGTATGCTTCCTTTCCTGGTTGCACGGAGTCACCGTGGACGGTCGCCATCTCGCCTCTCTCATCGAAAGAGGCCGGCGTCTACGGCCTCTCAGCGGCGCGCCTGCCCCTCTCCCCTACCCCGCAAACGCCTTCTCCGGCGCCGTCTCCGCGGTCCCCGCCTGTTTGAGGTACTCGATCTGCTTGCCGATCTCCTCGATCGCCTGCGGGGCGGCGAACT
>CAYRFY010000442.1:0-7130 GCA_964423635.1 uncultured Armatimonadia bacterium
TCGACCTCGAGGGCCAGCCGGCGGGCCGGTGTGAGGACCTTCATGATCGCCCGGTCTCTCGAGCCTTGCCGGGCCCCGGGCAACACGAGCAGTGCCCAGGCCAATAGTAGCAGACAGACAACCACCAGCAGCGTCGCCGTGGGGACGCGACCTCGAGACCGCGCGCACACCTCTTCGGTCCGGTCTTGCGCCTCGTCGGACTGTGCCATCTTCTCCTCACCTCCGGCCGTGTAGATAGAACACCGATCGTCGCCCCTCAGTGCCATCGGTGTTGAGCCCATCTTGCGCCGAGCGCCTCGCCGGTCCGTCGGTTTCGTCACGATAGCACGAGGATTTCGCTCTCAGACGGGGAAGGAGGGCGTTCACAGCAGAAGGAGGAGCCCGGGTCCGTCGCGGACAGTCCTGCGCCGGCGGAGCCGGGCCAGACGAGGAGCCTTTCGCATGGCACTGAGCAAAGACGACATTCTGCGGGGATTGCGGGAGCTGGGGGTGGCGGAGGGCTCGGTCGTAATGGCCCACTCGTCGCTATCGGCGATGGGACCCGTCGATGGCGGGGCCGACGCCCTCATCGCCGCCCTGGCCGAAGCGGTGGGGGAGGCAGGGACGCTCTGCATGCCCGCCATGGCCGCGGAGCAGCCGTTCCGGGTGGAATCATCGCCCTCCAACGTGGGCATTGTCACCGAGAAGTTCCGCTCGTGGCCGGGGGTGAAGAGGGGTCTGCATCCCACCCACTCCGCCTGTTGCCTGGGGCCGCTGGCCGACTGGCTCCTGCATGGGCACATCGACCAGCCCACGGCTCTGGGTCCCGAATCGCCGTGGGGAAAGGTGGCGCGGCTGGATGAGGGCTACATCCTGCTCATCGGCTGCGACCAGGACCGCAATACCCTGCTGCATTCGGCGGAGGAGGCCGTGGATGCCCCGTACCTCACGCCGCTGGATCGGGATTACATGGACGCCGACGGACAGCGGCGCACCAAGCGGCTGGAGAGGTTCCCCGGCCCACACCGGGACTTCATCGGGCTCGAGGGGCTGTTTCGCAGCGCCGGCGCGATGAAGATCGGCAAGATCGGCCGGGCCACCTGCCGGCTGATGAAGGCCGGCGAGATTCTCAACCTGGCCATCGAGGCCCTGGAGCGCGACCCGGCGGCGGTGCTGTGTGACAACCCCAATTGTCGCGACTGTGTGAAACAACGGGCGGCCATCGTGCGTCACAGACTGCAGAGCGAGGACTTCACCCTCGCGGCTCTGGTGGACGATCTGGGCCTGCCTTTGTCCAGACTGGAGGAGGCGGTGCTTGCCATCACCGATCAGGGCGTGGGCACCATCCAGTTTGGCCCACTGCTCTCGGCGGAGCTGGCCGCCGTTTCCGACGATGTTCTGGCGGTACTGCGGGGCCAACTGCGGGAGATGAAGGTCGATGTCTGCGCGGTGAGCTGCCGGGCCGACGGGGCCGTGGCGGAGAGCGTGCGGAGAATGGCGGACGTGGCGGAGGCGCTGGGCGCCGCGACCGTCATCCTGCCGCCGGTGGACGCCGGATGGGGCGAAGCGCTGCTGATATCCCTGGCCGCCGAGACGCGGGAGCGTGGCCTGACGCTGGCGGTCGAGAACCACCCCGGTACCCTGCTGGATAGCAAGGCCGCCTGCGAGCGGGCTCTGGCCGAGATACCGGGACTGAAGCTGGCCTTCAACCCCGCCCACTTCGCGCACATGGGGGAGAACCCCTTCCTTCGCACCTACTATAAGGGTAAACTAAAACAGCACGTGGTCCTGCTTTATGTCACCGACGGCTGCCGTCCCGGCAAGGAGGCGTACACACTGCCGGGCCGGGGGCAGGGCGAGGTGAAGGAGCTCATCTCCATCCTCCGCTGTCGCGGCTTTGACGGCGTGCTCTGTCTCAAGCTCGGTGACCGCAGTGGCAAGCAGGAGTTCATCTCGCAGTGCCGGGCGTTTTGGCACCTGATGGAGACCATGTAGCCCTGAAGCGTCGGTGTCGGCGTGACCGCGCTTGTACCCCGAGGACTTGTGGATGCTGCGGATTTCCTCTATCGCCCTTGCCGTGGCCTGTGCCTGCATGGGCGCCGGCCAGTGCAAACCCGAGGGCATCGACGATAGGCGTGTGAGTGTGAACGCCGTCGATCAGAGCCTGAGCGACGTCCTGGCCGACCTGTCGAGACAGACGGGGGCCGGTGTTGTGCTGCGTGGCACGGAGATCCCCCGGGTCACGCTCTCGCTGAAAAACGTGGCTTTGTCCGACGCGCTCAATGCGCTCGCCGATGCGCTGGACCTGCTGGCATATTGGGACAAGGAGACGCTGACGGCGTGGGTGTCGGAGGAGGCCCTCGCTCAGGTGGCCCGCGACCTGTCGGCCGGGCGCGCCGACACGGCCCGGGCCCTGAGCGCCGTGGCCGCCGGGCCTACGTACGGCTCGCGGCAACAGGGGGCGAAACTGGCCGCCGCCCTCACGGAGCTGATCCGGCAGCAAACCCGGGCCGTTCTCAGCGGCCAAAGTACCGAGGCCGAGCTGGCCCGAGCCCTATCCGGCGCCCCCGCTTTGGACAAGCAGACCCGGATTTCTCTGGCCGCCGCGGCCGTGCGTCTGTTTCTCCGTGACGGCGACCGCGACGCGGCCCTGGAGACCTGGGAGCAGACTCTGCCGGGCGAGGGCGCCTGGCCGGGGGTGGTGGCGGGAGCCGAGCTGCTTTTGCATTTGCACTACACCGGCGATTCCCGGGCGGGTCGGTTCTTTTCCGATTCCTTCAACCTCGACCACGCCCTGGCCCTGCTCGCCGAGGGTTGGCGTCTGAAGACCTACAAGGAGGCCCTGCACCTGGCGCGGCTGCAGGCCAGTTACGCCCGCGAGGCCAATCGCGACAGAGACGCCAGGGCCCTTGAGATCGGTATCCAGACTCGTCTGGACGCCCCGCGGCTGGTGGAGGTCACCTGTGTCGTGGATCGCGAGGCCACCGGCGATCCGGAGTGGCAGCCACGGGTCCGCGCCAGAGTGGCCAGGGTCTCCGAGGTGTTCAACAAGCATTTCGGCATCCAGTTCGGCGTCACCGAAATGGCCACCTGGGACCCGGAGGCCGACGGTGACTTCCAAAACAAGTACGACTCGCTGAAGGAGGCTCTGGGTGGAAGACGCCCCGAGTTGACGATCGGCTTCATCCTCGAGGTCTTCCACATGCACCCCAGCGAGTTCAACCCGGCCCATAAGCACTTCTGGCTGGGCTTCGGCTGCCCACACAACGGCGCCTATCTGCTGGCCAGGGACTTCTCCCTGGAGTTCGAGGCCAATGACGCCGTGAGCCAGTGGGCTCTGTCGCCCGAGGCCGTGTCCCAGACGCTGACCCACGAGATGGGCCACATGTTCGGCGCCCTGCACACGGAGGATCCGGGCTCGGTGATGCACCCGGTCTCGCAGACCCCTCCCGTCTTCGCCTTCGATGATCTCAACAGGCGCATCATTCTGCGCCGCAAGTGGCAGGACCTGTCCTGTGGGATGGCCTCACTGGATGAGCCGGAACTGGTGGGCCTCATCCAGGACTATCGGGAGCTGGCGCGGGTCACCACCATAGAGAACGGGGCGCGTCAGGAGGAGGCCAGGGCGCATCTTGCCCTGGCAAAGCTCTATACCCAGCGGCGGGCCCCGGACAGGGCCGCCGATGAGCTGGCGCAGGTGCTGGCCATCGGCGAGCCGGTGGACGTCGCCGCCGAGGCGCAGATGATGCTTCAGACCCGCTAGCTGCCGGCCGTCACAGGCACGGCCCTGCCGCACGGCCCTCCTTGCTCCTGCACAGAGAGCGGCGGGGGACCCAGCGCCGGCGCACCTTCCTCTTCCCGGAAACAAGACCGGGGTGGAGGCGTCGCTCATCGACACGCGACGGACGCACCGCGGCCACTGCGGCATACCATCACCGCCACAGGAGGACATCTACCCATGGAATACCGTCAGTTGGGCAAGTGGGGCCTGAGGATCAGCAAGGTCGGGCTCGGCAGCTACCTGACCATCGGCATGCATGTAAACGATGACGTAGCACGGGAATGCGTGGAGCTGGCCTTCTCCTCCGGGATCAACTGGTTCGACACCGCCAACGCCTACAACCGGGGCGAGGCCGAGCTGGCCTTCGGCAGGCTGCTGGCGCCGTACCCCCGGGAGAGCTATGTACTGGCAACGAAGGTGTGGGCCCCGATGGGCGACGGGCCCAATGACCGGGGGCTGTCGGCCAAGCACGTGTTCGAGCAGTGCCACGCCAGTCTGCGCCGTCTGGGGATGGACTACATCGACCTGTACCAGTGCCATCGTCCCGATCCGGACACTCCTCTTGAGGAGACCATCCGGATCATGGAGGACCTCTCGCGGCAGGGCAAGATCCTGTACTGGGGCTGCAGCGAATGGCCGGCCTCCTTGATGCAGGAGGCCTGCGATCTGGCCAAGATGATGGGCTGCCGGCCGCCGGTATCCAACCAGCCGCGGTACAGCATGCTCTGGCGCTATCCTGAGACGGAGGTGTTTCCCACCACCCTCAAGCTCGGGATGGGGAACGTGGTCTTCTCGCCCCTGGCTCACGGAGTGCTCACAGGCAAGTACCAACCCGGCGCTCCGCCTCCAGCCGGAACGCGGGCGGCCGATGATACTCAGAACAAGATCATGATGGATCTTTACTGGCGCGACGATATCCTCCGGCGTGCACAGCAGTTGGTGGCCATGGGCGAAGAGGTGGGCATGACGGCGGCCCAGCTCGCTCTTGCCTGGTGTGTGCAGAACCCCGCGGTCACCTCGGTGATCCTCGGCGCCACCTCGGTCGGCCAACTGAAGGACAATGTGCTGGTCGGCGATACCGTGCTGCCGGAAGATCTGTACGGGCGCATGTGCGAGCTGTTCCCGCGATCCGAACTGGCGGCCCCCTGACCGGCGTTGCTGCAAGACCAGGACACCGCCGGATTGTGCATTGCCTCCGGGCCTTCGGGCGGCCCGCCGCATGTGTGAAGCCCATCGCGTCCGACCCCTCCGGGTCATCTTGCGGGTGTGCGCCAAGAGAACGAGGCTCCAGCCATGCTGTCCGCCATCGGCCGTCGTGACAGGGAGTTCCCCCACATACTGGTCGTGGATGATGATGGCGGACTGCAGCTTCTGGTCCGCGGCATCCTGGAGCAGTATGGCTTCATGGTTGACGTCGCCGCCGATGGTCTGCAGGCCACCGAGATGGCGGCCCGGACCAGGTACGACGCCATTGTGTGCGATGTGGTCATGCCACACATGGATGGCTGCGAGTTCTATGCGGGGCTTCAGCAGACCGATCCCGAGCAGGCGCGGCGCCTGATATTCGTCACCGGCGCCTACCTGGACGACAAGACCCGTGATCGGCTCCACCGCACGAGGCGCACCGTGATCCGCAAGCCCTTCAACATCGACGAGTTCGAGCAGGCCGTGGCCGAAGCCCTCAGGCAGGACCCGGCGGACGGCCGGCGAAGTGTGTGACCAAGCTCCGATACGCACGAACCAACACCGGGGCCCTCTCCTCGCAGGCCTCTGTGATACCATCGGCGCCCGGCGCCACTTCCAACACCCGGAGCGCGTATGGCAAAGGTGCAGGTCTATATCACAGGCAACACCGACGGTGGCCCCGTAACCGCCGGAGCCATCGCCTGCCGGGCCGCCACGGTGCGCGAGGCCGTGGCCTGCGCCGCGCAGACCGCCGCCCTTCCCTGGCTGCCCGAGAAGGCCTTCGGTCGAGCGGCGCCCGTATCGGTCTTCGTCAATGGTGCCAACCTCATGCTCAAGGATGCGGCGCTGGTGAACCTGGCGGATGGCGACGTCATCCTCCTGGAGTGCCCCGCCACCGATACCTAGCCCGCCGCTCGGAAACCTCACCGCCCTCCAGGACGTCATAACACTTACAATGGTTACCAAACATGCCCTTCCGCGCCTACGCCACCTCCTGGCCGCAGTGATTCTCACTGTTGCCGGCATCGGCGTGTGCCGGGGAGACGGTCCGCGCTGGTCCGATGAATACGAGAGGGCCGTGGGCGACCGCACCGCCGCTCAGGTGGACACCGCCTACGACCGTGTCGACAACGCCGAGGTCCTGGCCAAGCTCCAGAACATGGCCGATGTGTTGGGAGCCCACACCCAGCGGCCCGGGGTCAAGTACGATGTCCGGCTGGTCAAGGAAAAGGAACCCGGCCCGGAACCCGAAGTCAACGCCTTCAGCCTCCCCGGCGGAATTGTCTACGTCACCGAAGGTCTCCTGAACGCGGTGAGCTCCGACGACGAGCTGGCAGGCGTCATGGCCCACGAGATCACCCATAACGTCCACTACGACGCCCTGGTGCAGGGAGAGCGCGCCGGCAATATCGTCAAGGGCGAGATCGCGGCGGTGGTCGCCGCCATCCTCCTCGGTGGCGTCGACAACGATACCTGGGTCAAGGTCATGCAGATGGGCATGCTGACCCGACAGGGGATCCTCGGCGGGTATTCCATCGAGATGGAGAAGCGCGCCGACCGCGGAGCCGTCGCGGCCATGCTCGGTAGTCCCTGGGACCCTGTGGGCCTGCTCACCTTCATGGAGAGGCTCGCCGCCGAGGAGAGACGAAATCCCCCCGGCCCCCTGGGCGTCTACCAGACCCACCCGCTGAGCACCGAACGCGTCAACTACCTCCTGGAAGCCCTGGACCAGGCCGGAGTGCGCATCAACCGGCGCAAGACGGGGCGCTGGGAGCGGCCGGTGGTGGAAGCACGGGAAATCAACGGGAAGCAGGCTTTCGCGGTGCTGTTCATGGGGCAGCAGATCTTCGCCTGCGACACCCCCGCTGAGGGCTTCGCCACCGCGCAGGAGAGGGCCGAGGCCGTCAACGGCCGGCTCATCGAGGCCCTGGCCGCAGGAGCGCAGGCGTTCACCTTCGCCATCTCCGGTGTCGGCCAACCCCCGGCGCTTCTGGGCTCCGGCAGCCCCATCTTCACCGTGGAGCCCGCCGACGCCGCCCTGCTGGGCAAGCCCGCCGAGGAAGTGGTGAGAGACTCCTACGTCGCCATCCGCAGGGCCCTGACCCTCGAGGGTTGGGATCGCCGCTATAGGTACTAGATGTCTACATGGGCGCACTTCTTGACGTTTGAGGCAAGTTCCGGGGCC
>CAYRFY010000443.1:0-7125 GCA_964423635.1 uncultured Armatimonadia bacterium
CAAGGTTTTCAAGCAAACGGGAAAGACCAATGACTTCGGGATTGTCTCGGCGGACTTCCAGCTCGCCGACCAGGTGAACATGGGCGCCTACAAGCTCCGCGCCCTCGTGGGCGAGGACACGGCGGAGAAGACGGTCACCGTGAAGCAGTACGTGCTGCCCAAGTTCAAGGTCGCAGTCTCCACCGACCGCGGCTACTATCTGCCCGGGGACAAGGTGGAGGGCAAGGTGCAGGCCGACTACTTCTTCGGCAAGCCCGTCTCCGAGAGCGCGGTGGCCATCAGTGTCAAGACCTTCGATGTGGAGTTCACCGAGATCCAGCGCATCTCCGGGGAGACCGACGCGGAGGGCACCTTCACGTTCGACTGCAGGCTCCCGGACCACTTCGTGGGCCAGCCGCTGGAGCAGGGCCAGGCGTTCTTGCAGTTCGATGTGGAGGTCACCGACAAGGCCGAGCATGCCGAGAAGGCCGTGCACACGTCCACGGTGGCGGCCGGCGCTCTGGTGATCAACGCCGTGCCGGAGACGGGCAAGCTGGTGGGCGGCGTCGAGAACGTGATCTACATCATGACCTCGCTTCCTACAGGTGAGCCCAGTCCGGCCGCGCTGCGAGTCGGGGATCTTCGCATTGGCGATAGCGAGTTCAAGCTGTCTCGCAGCGACTTCCGCACCGATGAGCTGGGCATCGCCGAGGTGCCGGTCGCGCTGCCCCTTGACATGGCCTTACCGGGCGAGCGCAATGCTCCTCCGTGGCGTCGCGGCTCCGGACCCGCGGTGCCTTCCGCCAGCATGGACATCTCCGCCAGACTGCCCAACGGCACGGTCGTGGACAAGACCGTCGAGCTCAGCATCCTGACCGAGAATGCCGAGGGGCTCCTGCTGCGGCTGTCACAGCCCATCGCCACGGTGGGGGAGAGGATCGAGGCGACGGCGTACACCTCCGCCGCCTCAGGCACCGTGTACTTTGACATGGTCAAGGACCGGCAGACCATGCTCACCCGAGCCGCCGACATCCGCGACGGCAAGGCTACGGTGGACCTGCAGATGACGCCGGAGGTCGGCGGGACCGTCTACGTCAGCGCCTACCGGATCATGCCCGGCGGGCAGATCGTGCGCAGCACCCGGCCCATGTTTGTCCGGCCCGCCGCCGACCTCACCATCGACATCGAGGCCGACCAGGAAACCTACCTGCCCGGAGGGGAGGCGAAGCTCGCCTTCTCAGTCGCCGACGCCGCAGGACGGCCTGTGGCGGCGGCTCTGGGCGTCAATGTGGTGGACGAGAGCGTCTTCGCCCTCCAGGAGCTGCAGCCGGGGATGGAAAAGGTGTTCTTCTACCTGGAGCAGGAGCTGATGAAGCCCAGGTACGAGATCCACGGCTTCGAGTTCCCCACCCTCATCACCGGCGTGGAGCCGGTCCGTCGGGAGGAGCAGAGCGATGCCACCCGGGCGGCGAGAGTGCTCCTGGCAAGTGTGGAGGTTCCCGACTTGAGCACTTTCGAGCAGGACACGTACATGGCGCGGGTGCGCGAGGCCCGGACGAAGTGGGCCGAGGAGATGCGCACCCAGGTGGAGCGGATCGCCCGGACGCTCCAGGAGTATCGGAACGATACCGGCGAATACCCGGCCCAGGACGGGGGCGTCGAGGCGCTCCTGGCCTCCGGGGCGATCACCCGCGGCCAACTCAAGGACCTCTGGGAGAACGATCTAGTGCTCAAGCCCGGCGGGTGGGATGATGAGAGGATGCAGTGGGTTGTGGTGATCTCCGCCGGCCCCGACGGGAAGATCGGCACCGCGGACGATGTGATCATGTCCTCCATGTACCCCGGGCGAGTCTTCGACAGTGAGCAGGAGACCTCGGCCTCCCAACTGCTTGAGGAGCAGATGGTCTTCCGCGCGGGGGTTCCGATGGATGCGGCCGCTCCCGGCGCGGCCAAAGGCGATGCGGTGGGCATGGAGATGGACGCGGTGGCCGTACCGTCCGAGAGCCCGGCCGGCGAGGGCAAGCCTCAGGTTCGGATCCGCGAATACTTCCCCGAGACCATGTTCTTCGAGCCCAGCCTCATCACCGACGAACGCGGCAAGGCCACGCTGACTTTGCCCATGGCCGATTCCATCACCACCTGGCGCCTGGCGGCTCTCGCCAACAGCGCCGTGGGACAGCTTGGCTCCACGACCAGGGGCCTCCGCTGCTTCCAGGACTTCTTCGTGGACATCGACCTGCCCGTCTCGCTCACCCAGAACGACCAGGTCTCCATCCCGGTGGCCGTCTACAACTACCTCCCCGACACCCAGGAGGTGCGCCTGGAGCTGACAAAGGACGCTGCGCATCGCCGGCAACGAGGTGGATGTCCGGTACTTCACCCTCAAGGTCAAGAAGATCGGCGCCCACCCGCTCACGGTGCACGCCTACGGCTCGAAGATGAACGATGCCATCAAGCGCAGTATCGAGGTGGTTCCGGACGGGAAGCTCGAGGAGACCACCGCCAACGGCCGTCTGAAGGGACAGGTGGAGGAGACCATCACACTGCCGGCGGGCGCCATCGAGGACGCCAACCGGCTCATGGTCAAGATCTATCCCGGCGTCTTCTCCCAGGTGGTCGAGGGCCTCGACAGCATCCTGCGTATGCCCTTCGGCTGCTTCGAGCAGACCTCCTCGGTCACCTGGCCTAATGTGCTGGTGGTGGACTACATGAAGACCACCGGCCAGGGCACTCCGGAGACCCGCATGAAGGCCGAGGGGTTCATCAACACCGGCTATCAGCGCATGCTCGCCTACGAGGTGCCGGGCGGCGGGTTCTCGTGGTTCGGCGATGCTCCGGCCAACAAGCTCCTCACCGCCTACGGGCTCATGGAGTTTCACGACATGTCCGCGGTGCACAACGTCGACCCCGACATCATCACCCGGACCCAGCAGTGGCTGCTCTCCCAGGCCGATGCCGATGGGGTGTACAAGCGGGACGAGAACTACTATCACGCCGAGACCTGGACCAAGATCCAGGTCGAGGACCTGCTGCCTACGGCCTACGTGGTCTGGGGACTCACCCACACCGGCTGCAAAGACGCCCGCATCGAGGCCAGTGTCAACTACATCCGGAAGAACTGGCAGAAGGCGAAGGAGCCCTACACGCTGGCGATCGTGGCCAACGCCCTGGTGGGATCCGACGCGGTCCTCCATGAGGGCGAGGCCGATGACACCACGCTGCAGGTGCTGGAAGCTCTCGTGGGCATGGCCAAGACCGATGCCGAAAGCATGTGGTGGGCCTCGGAGATCAGCGGGGTGACCAACAGCACCGGCAAGTCGGCGGACCTCGAGGCCACCGGTATGGCCGTCCTGGCCCTGATGCGAAGCGGGCTGTACAGCGAGGAGGTCACTGCAGTCCTCAACTACCTGGTCTCCACCAAGGATCCCAACGGCACCTGGTACTCGACAAATGCCACCATCCTGGCGCTCCGGGCCCTGACGATGGCCCAAAAAGGCGCCACGGGCCGAACCGACGGTGAGGTGACCATCACGGTCAATGGGCAGCGTGTGACGGGCTTTGCGCTGACGCCCAAGGACGCCGATGTGGTGAGGTTCGTCGATTGCACGCAGACGGCTAAGGTGGGGAGGAACGAGGTTGAGCTAAGCTTCGCGGGCGAGGGCAGTGCGCTGTATCAGGTGGTGGGTAGCTGCTACATGCCGTGGAAGGCCATCGACCGCCCGCTGCGTGAGCCGCTCACGATCGAGGTCGAATATGACAAGACCTCTCTGGCCAAGGACGACACGGTGACGGCGAACGTGACGGTCAAGAACAACACCCCGGCCACCACCAGCATGATCGTGGTGGACCTGGGCATCCCGCCCGGGTTCACGGTGGACGGTGGTGAGTTCGCCGAGTTGGTGGGCTCCAAGAAGATCGACCGCTATAGCCTCACCGGCCGCCAGGTCATCATTTACCTGGAGAAGATGACGCCCAACCAGGAGATCCGCTTCAGCTACCCGCTGAAGGCCCGGTTCCCGCTGAAGGCCAAGACGCCGCAGAGCACCGTGTACGAGTACTACAACCCGGACAACCGCGCCGAGGCCGAGCCGGTGGACATCGAGGTGACGGAGGGCTAGCATCGTCGCGGCCGTCCGCCGTCGAGCCGTCCGCCGTTGGGCTGTTCTCCCCCCTCCTCCCGTCTCCGCCGGTTCCCGCCTTGCGGGACGGAGTAAGGGAGAAATGGGCCGGGGGGGTGAGGCGATGTCGCGAAGGCGGGCCGGGTGTGCAGTCGATGCGACGCTTGCGTCGCCCGCACACTCGGCCCCGTCCGTTGTAGTTGACCCGTCCGCCGTCGCTTGGAGCGCAGGTGTCTCGCCTCGCTACCTCAGTACTTCCCCGATCGCCTGAAGCGACCTTGCCCCCACCGACGCCGGGATGTTCTCCGTCACTCCGATGACGAAGCCGGCGCCATCGCCCGCCTGCCGCACCAACTCCTCCGTCGCCCGCTTGATCTCCTCCGGTGGCGACAGGTGCACCGAGGAAGGGAAGTTGAGCCACAGCGCCTTGCCCGGCCAGCGCTCACGGGCCTCGGCGACGGAGAGGTTCCCGTCCGGTGGGGGGGTGAAGGCCTCGATCACCGGCAGGCCCGTCCGCGCCACCTCGTCGGCGATCTGCCGCAGCATGCCGTCCATGTGGGTGACCGGGAGCTTGCCCGCGGGCAGGAGGATGTCGCAGACCATCTCATAGTATGGCTGGAGGTACTTCCGGAACGCCGGAGGACCCGTCATGTCCCCGGTGATGTTGTCCGGGATCCAGATCACCCGGGCCTCCGAGGCCGCGGCCATCCGCATGATCCGTTCCGACTGGTCGAACATGGCGTCGAGCACGCCCGCCACGGCCTCCGGGGCGTCGATCGTGTCCAGAGCCATGCGCTCCATTCCCGCGTACTCGATCCACAACCGCTGGAAGGGGGTGCGGGTGGTCCAGGCAATGACCACTCCGCGGTCCCCCGCGGCCTCCCGCGCGGCCGCATACGCCTCCGGGTGCGGCGTGAGAATCGTGTGGCGGATGAGCTGCTCGATAACGCCATAGTCCTCGGGCCCCTTGATCCAGTGCTCTTTCGTCCACGAGCTGCCGTAGCCCGTCTCCGTGTGGGCGAGCTGGGTCAGCGTGCCCCACGGGGTGGTCATCCTCGTCTCGCGTACGCCGGGGGCGACGTCCGTGAAGGCCAGGGAGACCCCGGGCGTCTCGGTATGATACAGGGCGGCGGTGTGCACGGGGAGCAGATTGGGGATCTCGTCGGCTCCCGGCGGCATCAGACCGGTGTAGCAGGTGAATGGAACGCGGTCGGCTTTGCCGCCACGCAGGACGTTGAGCAACTCCTCGCGAGGGGTCATCGGCGGTCTCCTTGTCGCAGGGGGGATGGTGACGGTGAAGGCCGGATGCGCCACCGGCCATGGCGCGAACCGCGCCCTCGAGCCACTCGGAGCTACCACTCCACACTCGTGATGTGCCCAAACGCCGCGCGGTAGTCTTCCTCGGTCTGCAGATGCTCGATCATCAGCGGCACCTCCCCCGGCAGCCTGTCCAGCTCGCGCAGGTAGGTGGCGTAGTCCAGCACCCCCAGGCCGGGGCGGACCTCCTCCAGGTGCACCGTGAGACGCTGGGACATCCGGATATCCTTGGCATGGCAGCTTCGGATGTGTGGCCCGAGCCTGTCGAAGCACTCCTGCAAAAGGCCCCTGGTGTTGTAGTACAGGGCGGGGCTGCTGATGATGTTGACCGGGTCCAGGTGGACGCCGAAGCGCTCGCGATCCACGGCCGCCAGTAGCCTCTCGTAGCTGTCCACCGAGTCGGGGAACATCCAGGGCATGGGCTCGAGGGTGTAATAGGTCCGGGTGGGCTTGACCGCGTCGATGATCTTGCGGGTGGTCTCCACCACGAGGTCAAAGGTCTCCGGCGTCAGATTCCGTGGGTGGTGGCCGTCCCAGGGGTCGCCGAGATTGCCGGAGATATTCACGCAGCAGCGGGCGCCCACGGCGTCGGCGAGGGCGAGCCGCGCCTGACACAGCGCCAGAGCCTCCTGCGCCGCTTTGGCGTCGGGCCCCATGGGGTTGCTCCAGGCACCCACTTCGGCGATGACGATGTCCGCGGCCTTCGCCGCCTCGCGGTAGGCGGCCACCAGGTCATCGGCAGCGGTCTCATTCAGAGGGAAGTAGGCCGCCGTATAGCCGCGGCTCTTGTGCTCGGCGGCCCAGGCGGCGGGGTCGCCGGGATCGGGGACGGGTGCTCCAATACGCATGGTGATCTCCTGATTGTGCCGGGGAATGTGGGCCGTTCGGGCGGCAATGGTGGCGGTCAGAGCCCCGCCGATAGGAGGCGGGTCTACCCGCCGAGAAACTCGCGTCCAAACTCGATGGCGTACTTGAAGAAGACCTCCGCGTTTTCGTCCGGCGTCCCCGGCAGGATGCTGCTGGTGGGGGCGATGATGTGGCCACGGCCGGGGCCTGCAAGCTCGAAAGACCGCTCGATGGCGCGTTTCACATCCTCCGGGGTCCCATAGGGGAATGTGGAGGTCACCGAGACGCAGCCCCAGACGGCAATGGGCTTGCCCTGTCTGTCCCTGAGCTTGACGATCTCGGCGTAGTCGACCCCATGCTCCTCCTCGAAGCCCTGCAGGCCGATCACCCCCAGGTCCATGATCTGCGGCAGGATGGGGCGGATGTCGCCGTCGCAGTGCCAGATCACGCCCACGCCGCCCTCCACCAGCGGCTCCACGGCCCACTTGAGCTCCGGGAAGTAAATCTCGCGCAGCATTGCCGGCGACATCAAGGGGCCGTTGGCGCCACAGATGTCCTGGCCGCCGTAGACGAAGGGGGCGATGCCGTGCTTCTCCACGGCCAGCAGGATGGCGTAGTTCGCCAGGCGACCGTTGAGGGCCGAGTAGTGATAGTACCGGCGCATGGCTTCAGGGGCCATGGCGGCGGCGGTCAGGTAGTTTTCATATCCCCAGAGGCTGTAGGGACTCATGAAATCGGACTGGCCGAAGTCGGCGATCACGAGCACCTCGGGGCCGACCAGTTCCAGCCGCCCACGAATCGCCTCGGCGTACGCCGCGGCCGCCTGCTCGATCGCCGCCACCAGATTCATGGCGTCCGTGCCGGT
>CAYRFY010000444.1:0-7096 GCA_964423635.1 uncultured Armatimonadia bacterium
GGCTGGCCGGGGTCCAGCAATTCGCGCCGAGGACCTTCCCGTACTTGCCTTCCTCGTCATTGAGCACTTCCTGCACCTCGAGACCGTAGCGCAGCGACGAGGTGGAGAACACCGGCACATTGCTTGCCTTGGCAAGGCGCAGAATCTCCTTGGCGTCGGCGCTGGAGCAGGTGAAGGGCTTGTCGATGTAAAGCGGCATGCCGGCCTCTAGAAACGGCCTTGCCCGCTCGAGATGAACGCTGCCGTCCACGGCCTCGATCAGGACGCCGTCGAGGTTCATGTCCAGCAGGGCCTCGGGCTTGTCGACGATCTCGATGCCCCAGCCTTTCAGCTTCTCCACGTACTCGTCGACTTTCTCCTGAGCCAGGATCGCCGAGGGCAGCGGCACGGCGGCCACGATATTGGCCCCATCGACCCATTGCTCCTCGTCGATCTCCACGTGGTTCAACCGCATGCTGAACTGCACGACGTGTGATGTGTCGCAATCCACGATTCCGAGCCTAAGCATGTCAGAGTGCCTCCCGACTGCACGGTAGCAGGTTATGGTCTCGGGCATTTCGACATGCAAAGCGGGAGACCTTCCGGTGAGGGGAGAGCGCGGAGGACGGCGAACGACAGACGACAACGTCTCACCACGGAGACACGGAGAGCACGGAGTCACACGGAGAAAGGCAACGAAGGATGGGTCAACGGCGAGAGCGGCGGAGAAGGCAGACGACAACGTCTCACCACGGAGACACGGAGTCACACCGAGAAAGGCAACAAAGGATGGGTCAACGGCGAGAGCGGGTGGCGTCCTCCACTCCTTCCCCTCAGCCGTCTCGCCGTGCTCCGACGTTCTCCGTGTCTCCGTGGTGAGGCGTTCGCCGTTCTCGGCCGTTCTCCCCATCGGCGAAGGTCGACGGCACCCGGGAAAGGAAATTTTGTTGTATATTGTATTGTGCCTCGGTTCGGCACCACCGAAAGGACGGTTCCATGAAACCTGCCTGGCCCTATCTGGCCATTGGAGTGGCATGTCTCTGCATGATCCCGGCGTTCAGCGCCGATGACTATCAGCCGGTCAAGGTCGAGCTCCAGGGGGAGACGAGCACCTGGGTGGAGACCGACCCGGTCTTTGAGACCACCGATGACGCGGTCTTTCAGTCCGAGCGGTACGGAGAACGCTTCGCCTACCGGCTCTCCGGCCTCCCGCCGGGCCTCGCCCGGCTCAAGCTGGGGTTCTGTGAGTTCAAGTACACCGAGCCCGGCAAGCGTGTGTTCTCCGTCCTCGCCAATGGCGAGCCGGTTCTTGAGGACTTCGACATCCTGCGCCAAGCCGGCCCCAGGGAGGCGCTGGTGCGTACCGCGATGGTTCGGGTCCCGGAAGACGGCGTGATGACCCTGGAGTTCGTGGGGATCCTCGAGAATGCCAAGATCAACTTTCTCAAGCTGTATACCAATGAATGGAAAGTGGAGGTGAATGCCGCCGACGGTCCCACCGTGGAGCTGGGCCAGGCGGTCAAGGACGCCCCGTACATGGACGGGACGTACGAGACCTGTATCGGCAAGTTCGGATCTCGCCTCTGCATCAACCCCAGGCCCCAGAAGGGCATCTGCCGCCAGACGCCTCTGGGCCATGCCGACTACAATGTGGCGTACTTCGAGCGCAATCACGCCCTTTACGAGGACGCCCCCACAGCGGTGTACTACGCCGTCAGTTGCGGGGACAAGTGGGCCTCTTTACCCTTCAATGGACGCCTGCCGGCTTTCACACAGATCCGGCAGGAGCAGACACTGACCTCACTTCGCTACACCTGTCGCGCGCCCGAGATCCCGCTGGAGGTGACCTACAGCTTCCACGCCCCCTTCTATCCGGAGGATGTGAAGCTCTCCGTGGCCCCGTACATCCTGCTGGACGTGACGGTACGCAACCTGCAGCCCGTGCCGCACCAGGGCTCTGTGGTCATCGGCCAGTCCCTGCGGCCGCAGGACGTGTCGCGCCCGGCCGGCCGTGAGGGGCTGCTGGGCGTGGAGATGGACGCTCCCGTGTTCGGCAAGCAGACGACCCAGGCCTGGCTGGTGGACGAGCGGGACGCCGGCGACGTCACGGCCCACGCGGCCTCGCTGGCAATACCCGCCATGGAAGGTAGCGAGACGGCCGCCGCGGCGAGCACGGATTCCGACGGACGGACGGTCCTGGCCACCTCCTGGGCCGACGCGGCCTGCGGCCTGAGCTGGAGCTTCTCCCTGGAGCCCAGAGCCTCGGCGACCAAGACCTTCGCCTACGTGGGCTGGGCGCCGGAGCCGATCATCGAAGTGCGCTCCACGCCCTATCACTTCAAGTATGTCGATCTCTTCCTGGACTTGTACGACGTGGCCCGCTACGCCTTCGACAAGCGCCAGGAGATCGATGAGAAGGTGGCTCTGTTCGAGAGCACCGTGTACGACGCCTCGGGCCCCCAGGAACTCAAGGACTTCCTGGCCTTCGCCTTCCAAAGCTGGATCCAGAACACGTTCTACTGCGCCGACGTAGAGGGCACCGACTGGTTCAGCGTCTGGGAGGGCTGCTGCAAGTTCCACTCCACCGTGGATGTGGAGTATAACGTGGCGCCGCTCTACTTCGAATACTGGCCGGAACTCATGAGGATGACCCTGGAGCAGTGGCCCCATTACATCCGAAACGGAGTGCTCTCCCACGATATGGGGATGGGACTTGCGGCCAACGGGATGGACTACCCCCACGAGATGGAGGTGGAGGAGAACACGAACTTCGTGCTCCTTTTGCACCGCTACTGGCTCCGGACCGGGGACAGCGAGTTCGTGGGCCGGATGTATGAGCACGTGCGAGTCCTGCTGGATCACGTGATTGCCAGCGACACCGACGGCGACGGTTTCCACGAGGAGGGGACGTACAACACCATCGACCAGGGATCGGCCGCGGTGCAGTATGCCAAGGATCAGGTCTACCTGGCGGTGCGGGCGCTGGCGGCCTTCGAGTGCGGGGCCCACATGGCCGACCTCGTCACCGAGCCCGAGGATGCCCGACGCTACCGGGCGCAGGTGGACCTCATCGCCAATACGCTGGACAGCCGGGGCTGGAAGGACGACCACTACGTGGTGTCTCTGGAGCAGAGGGCCGAGGGTTACGCCGACGCGCCTCGCCAGGGACAGATGGGCGGCTACGACGGCCCGGGGCAATGGGACGACCCGATCGGCGGCGCCCGAGGCAACTGGAATACCGGGGGCGGGTACGGGAGGTCCTCGGCGAGCAGCTCGGTGGCGGGCTGGGACGCGTACTCCATCTACGCCACCAACGGCCTGCTGTACCCCATGCAGTCGGGCTTCCGCCTCCCGGGCCTGGACATGGCCCGGATGAAGCGGGACCTGGAGACCTCCACCCGTGCGACTCTCAAGCGCTTCGGAAGCCCTCACACCAGCAATGAGAGCAACATGTGGGTGTCCCAGAATATCTGGCGCGACATGGCCGCAGCCTATCTGGGCATGGACTATCTGGACAATGTGAGCCGGTACTGGAACCTGCAAAAGTACATCAACACCACCAAGCGCGGCTGCTTCACCGACGTCTACGTCTACGGTGGCGACAGCATCTCCTTGGACTATTACCCCCGGGGAGTAGCGGCCTTCGGCATGCTGTCGGCCACGGCCGGGCTGCAGGTGGACAAGATCACCGGGCGCGTCTCAATAGCGCCCGTGCGCACCCCTCTGCGCATACCGCTGCTGGCCTACGCCGACTGGGCCAAGGGAGAGGTCCCCTGGCTGGACATCGTGGCGGAGAAGGATAGCGTGGGCGTGGCCGTGGGTGAGGAGTTGCCGGTAGAGGTCAGAGTGCGCAAGCCGGGCGAGCCTTGGTAGGGGGGCAGTCCTCACCCCCGGCCCATCTCCTCCAGGCGAGAGAGAACGGCGCGGCAGGCGACGACCAACGGCTGGGCCGGGTGTGCAAACGACGCAAACCCGGCCCCTCCATACAGCCAACGGCCGACGACTCATCACTCCGTTCTCTTCCGTTCTCTTCCGTTCTCTGCGCTCTCCGTGTCTCTGTGTCTCTGTGTTCCGCCGTTCTCCGTGGAACTCCGTGCTCTCCGTGTCTCCGTGGTGAGGTGTTGCCGTTGTCTCTTCTCTTCTCTTCTCTTCTCTTCTCTTCTCTCTACCCCAGCTCGGCCTTCACCCTCTTGAGGTATGCGCAGGCCTGGGCCGCCAGGCCGTCGATCAGCTCCGGGACCATCTCGGCCTTCTTGTGTGGCCCCTCGAACCGCTCGACGACAACCGGACCGTCGAACCCGAAGGGCTTCAGCACCTCCAGCATTGCCCTGTCGTCCACCTCGCCCTCGCCGGGACAGGGGAACTCCGGATTGCCACGCAGGCCGCGGTGGTCTTTGATGCACAGCGCCTTGACGTACTCGGCGCAGTCCTTGATGTCCAGCGCCGGGTCGAGACCCTCGTAGAAGTGCACATTGCCCCCGTCGTAGCAGGCCTGGACGTTGGGAGAGCCGATGCGCTCGATAGTGGCGCGCAGCACATTGCCGTAGGCGGTCACGCCCGTGTGGGGCTTTAGTACCGCTGTGACTCCCACTGCCTCGGCATGCCTGGCCACCGGCGCCATGGCCTCGAACCACTGATCCGTGGTCTGCTTCCACGCCGCCGCAGCGAATTTCTTCCCCGGCCAGCTCTCGTACTCCCACGGCCCCCAGGCCAGCACGTGGCCGATGCCCAGGGCCCTGGCCTGGTCCAGGCGGCGCTTGCACAGGTCGACGCCCTTGTCTCCGCTGGGGCCACCGGAGGGGAAGAAGCACATGATGGGTGTGAGGCCGTGGTCGGCCACGAGGCGGCCGAGGGCGGCGATGTCCTGGTCGGAAGCCTCGGGATCGGGAACGGGTTGGCCCTCATGGGTCGTGCCGAAGCAGACGTACTCGAAGCCGGCACGGGCGATGCCTTCCAGGGCACGCTTGAGCGGCAGTTCGGAATAGGGCAGTGTTTGACAGCCGATCTTGAAGTCCATGGCTGTTCTCCGGGATGCGGCCCGTAGCAGGACCGTGATGAGTGTTCGCGGGTCGAGGGGTCACTTCGGCGGGAGGTGGAGCCTGTCCTCCGTAGGCCGGCACGGAGACCCGGCAACGACCCCGGCGGAAGGTGTGCGGGCGTCGGCGCCGAATTCCCCCTGCAGCCTACAACTCGCGCGCGATTCCTGTCCGGCACCGCGCGCCTTTGCGCTAATGAAAGGGAGCAAGAGCCATGCTTGGACTGCACGTGCTCGGCAAGGGCAAGGTTGAGATCGCCGAATTCCCCATGCCGGAGCCCAGAGAGGACGAGGTGCTCATCAAGGTCACCGCAAGCGGCGTCTGCGGCAGCGAGATGGGGTCCGTGCGCGGCGACAGCCCCATGGCCGGCAATGCCGGACATGAGGTGGCCGGGATCGTCGCCGACCCCAACGGCCATCCGCAATGGGAGGAGGGCGACCGCGTCGGCATCTTCACGCTTCAGGGCTGTGGCAAGTGTCGCTGGTGCCGGGCGGGGCAGGACACCTTCTGCGCCGAAATGCGGGTGCCGGCGGCCACCCACTCGCAGTACATCACCTCCCGCGCCACCTCGATGGTCAAGCTTCCCGCGGACGTCACCGACCCCATCGCCGTTTTGCTCTGCGCCGACGGAATCGGCGTGCCCTACGGCGCCAGCACCCGGGCGGGCGTGAAGTGCGGAGACATCACCTGCGTCTTCGGCTGTGGCCCGGTAGGGCTGGGGATGGTGCTGATGCAGTCGTACCTGGGAGCGTTCGTCATTGCCGTGGAGCCCAGCGAGGCCCGGCGCAACCTGGCCGTGAAGATGGGGGCCTGGCAGACCATCGACCCCACCGCCGAGGGGGACGTGGCGGCGAAGCTGATCGGGATGACCGACGGCATCGGCCCCGACTTCGCCTTCGAGTGCTCCGGACGGCAGGACACCGTGGACTGGGCGATGAGCGCCACCCGGCCGGAGGGCACCATCGTCATGGTCGGCCACGGCAAGCAGAGCATCGACCCGCAACGGCTGATCGTCAAGAAGAACCACCGGATGATGGGCAACTGGATCGCGCACCCGGGCACCTATCCGGCGATGCTGGCGGCGTTCCGGGATGGTCTCGACCTGCCCCGGCTGATCACCGGCATGTACCGGTATGAAGATGCCCAGCAGGCCTACGACCAGATGCTGGCAGGCACCTGCGGCAAGCTGATGCTGCTTTGGGAGTAGAGGCCGTCGGGGGCGGGACATACAGGTCCCGCCCCCGACCTTGCTCCAGGCGCTAGGAAGTGCGCCCACAATACGGGCTAGGGTCTCTTCCGATACACCACCACCGCCGATCCGGGCCGGCTCTCGATATCGAGGGACAGCCCCTTGCCTGCCAGGTCTGCCCCCGTGGCCTTCTCCACTCGCCCGCCGTCCAGCCACTCCAGCTCGTAGCTGGCCGCTGTATTCAACCCCTGCAGGATCGCCTCGAAAGCGGTGTATGGACTGTCCTGCCGCCTCAGGGCCAGCACCATTCCCTCTCCCAGATCGGGCCTGTCGAACTGCCAGACGGCCCAGACGTCCGTGGACAGACTGAAGGCCGTGAGCGGGTAGAAGTCGCCATGGAAGTAGGGCTGCAGCAGCCTTTGCTGGGTCATCATCTCCCGCAGCCAGTCCACCGCCGGGCCCTCGGCGGGCACCTCCTGGTAGATGTTGGTGCTGACGACGATGCCCGGTCCCAGGGCGCTGCGGAAGGCGTAGGTGTCATTGCGGTCACAGCAGCCCGCGCTCAGAGGCAGCCACAGGCCGAGGCCGTGGGTCTGACCCTGGATGCCGATGGGGTCGAAATCCGGGTAACACTGGAAGTCGCTGCGCCACAGCGGCACGCTGCGGCTTGCAGTCTCGATGTCCAGTCTCCGGCCACCGCTGGAGCAGTTGTCGATCAAGAGGTCCGGGTGGCGCGCCAATAGCTCGTCCCAGAAGGCGTACAGGCCCTCGATGTGCCGGATCTCGCTGATGCCCACGCGGTCCGGAGCGTCGGCCGCCTCCCAAAACGGATTGGCCGCCATGTTGAAGTCCTGCCGGTAGCAGGTGATCTTGCCCTCGGTCATGAGAGCGG
>CAYRFY010000445.1:0-7090 GCA_964423635.1 uncultured Armatimonadia bacterium
CGGGGAAGCGGGGCCGGCGGCGGAGAGAGGCCGTCGCCGGGCTGAGTCCAGAGGCGCCAGGGGTCATCTAAGCGGCGCATTTCGGCCAGCAGCAGGTCTTGCATCTCCTTGAGCTTCGTCGCGTGCGCCGGATCGGCGGCGAGATTGGCCCGCTCCAGAGGATCGGCCTCCAGGTCATAGAGCTCCTCCACCGGACGGCGGGAGCCGTAGTACTCCCCGCGCATCTCCTGTCCCGCCCGTCCATTCCAGACATCCAGGGGGAGAAAGACCAGGGGCCGGTCGCCGAAATTGCGGATGTACTTGTACCTCCTGGTGCGGATGGCACGCATCGGGTTGTACTTGTCGTGCCAGGTCATCTCCGAGAAGATGCTCTCCCGTGGCTGATAGGGGCCACCGTCGAGCAGGGGGAGGAAGCTGCGGCCGTCGATGTCCGCGGGCTCCGGGCCGCCGGCGAGGTCGGTCAGGGTGGGAAGCAGGTCGCAGTTGGTAAGCAGCTCGTCGTGAGCCCGGCCTCCTTCCCACCTCCCGGGCAGGCGGAGGATCAGTGTGGTTCCGGTGCCGGGGTCGTAGCAGGTGCCCTTGGCTCTGGGCATGGCCAGGCCGTGATCGGTGGTGAAGACCAGGAGTGTATCGCGGGCCAGGCCGCTTTGGTCCAGCGCCGACTTGACGTGGCCCACCGCCTCGTCCAGCGCGTGCACCAGCCCGTTGAGGTCGGCGATGTCCTCACGAATGCCGGGGCGGTCCGGCAGCCATGGAAGCGGCTGTACCCCCTCGGGGTCATCGCCGTCGTAGCCCTCCTGCTCATAGGGGCGATGGGGCTCATTGGTGCCCATGTTCACGTAGAACGGTCGCCCGTCGTGGTCCTTTGCCCGCGCGGCCAGGAACCCGGCCACCGACCCGGCAAGCTCCCGGGCCTTGCCGCCGGTGGCCTCGATGCGGTCATAGCCCAGCCTGCGCGGGTCACCGGAGGTCTCGTGCTGGATGCCGAACAGATGGGTGGAATAGCCCAGATCGCCCAGGTACATGGGCAAAGTCTTCTCGGTCTCATGCAATTCCCAGCCGATGTGGGCGAGGCCCACCAGGCCATTGCGGTGCGGGTATCTGCCGGTCATGATACTGCCGCGACTGGGAGAGCACTGGGCCGCCGGGCAGTGGTAGTTGCGGAACAAGACACCCTCCCTGGCGAGAGCGTCGATGTTCGGCGTCGCCACACCGGCTCCGTAGCAGCCGCAGTGGCGGCCCAGGTCGTGGCAGATGATCTGCACGATGTTGGGGGGAGACTTGGGCATGTGTGATCCGGGCTCCTTGTCCGTGATAGTCCGTGGGCGGCGGCCACGTCCGGGCAGGCTCTATTCGGCCAGGCGGATGACCTCACACCGCCCGGGCTCCAGTGGGCAGCCCACCACCAGCCCCTCGCCGGTGGCCTGAGTGTGCACAGTCCCCGGGGCCAACAGTCGGGTCGCTGAGAAGGTGGCGTCCAGTCCCAGAGCTTCGGTATCGACCAGCACCCGGGCCTGCACAGGGTCCTTGGCCGGGTTGTACACGGCAAGCAGCAGCTCGCCGTGCTCCCCGGGGCCGTAGCGTTCGACCATCACGCCCTCGGGGCCTGCTTTGGCATGGGTCACCGGCTCCCAGCCGGCGGCGAACATGCGGCGCAGGACGGGGATGAACTGCCGGTAGAGCGGGCGCACCCGCTCGCAAAGCTCCGGAATGTCGAAGAAGCGCGTGATCTTCCACTTGCCGTCCTCGAAATAGTCGCCATTGAAGAAACTGGGGAAGATGCACCACAGCGCGCTCTGGTGGAAGTAATCCAGCATGAAGGTGTCGGGAAGGCCCTCAAAGCGCGTGTTCAAGAGCGGTGAGTAGGGCTTGTCTCCCAGCAGCGTCCGGGCCATGGCCATGGTTGGCTGGCGGAGGATGCCTCCGGTTTCCTGGCCGGTCACGTCGAGCAGAGCGGGGAAGAAGGGCCACAGGGCTCCGCCGTTGCCGTGCATGTAGCCCCCCCGTCCGTGCACGTCCTTTGCCACCCAGTTGGCGAACTGCCAGGTGGAGAAGATCTGCAAAAGGACGGGCTCTTTGTGGTCGGGATCGAAGGTGAGCGGCACCTCGACGGTCTTCCAGTGCTCGCGGCGCCAATTGCGCACATCGCCCCAGTTGGGCAGCGAGTCCAGGTAGATGCCGTCCATTCGCGGGCCCTGCGCTTGCAGCAGGTGCTCGTCGGCCCACTGCGGGGTGTAGCCCATGTGTCCCTTGTTCAGAGGGAACTGCTCGGTCTCCGGGAGCAGCGGGTCGGGGTTGAGGGTGAACACCGCTCCGTCGCACCAGGCCTGGTTCTCGAGGGACAGGTCGAGCTTTTGCTCCCGGGTGTAGGCGCCGCAGGACAGCGTGGCACGCGCCCAGCGCTTCTGATCCTCGGTGCCGCCGGCGAGATTGTCCTGCAGGGCCTGGATGGCGCCCTCATAGGTGCGGGGATAGCTCTGGGCCATGGGCAGCCAGTAGGTCATGGGCTCGATGTAGCGAAAGCTCGTGATGCCGTGCTCGTTATCGAAAGCCAGCGGGGTGGCGCTGTTCTCATCATAGGCGAAGCCGAAGTCCTGCCGGCCTTCGACCTTGCTGATGTCACCGAAGGCGTTCCAGATGCCGCCCTTCTCCAGGCGGCGCACGAAAAACTCGGGGTGTCTGTGATGGTACTTCTCCGTGGCGGCGCGGAAGCCCCAGGCGGGGTCGGCGTGGTAGATGGAGAAGCGGAAGTCCGCGCTGGAGGGGAAGTTGGCCGTGTCCGGCACAAGCCCCAGGTTCACCGCGATATACAGGCAGCCGGCGGTGGCGTTGTAGGTCAGCCGGAACACGCGGGGGCAGTCCATGGGCACCGACAGCGACAGTCCGGCGGGCGGTGAGGTCACAAAGCAGAAGGGATAGGCCGAGGCAATGCCGTGAATGGGCCAGCCGGAGGCATTGAGGTACTCGCTGCCGTCGGATGTCTGGGTGGAGGTGAGAAGGTCCTCATGCCAGACCCAGGGCAGTCGCGCCAGGGGAAGGACGAAGTACACCGTCACCGCTCGGTCGCGGCCGGTCAAGTCCCTGACATGGGCCTCCACGTCGATGCCGGTGTCGTTGGTCGTCCAGTTCGACTTCAGTTCGAGACCGGCCTCCTGTTCGGTGCCTGCCAGCTCCACGCCATTGCGGAGAGAGGTCACCGTGAAGGTGGGCCGGAGCCAGGGCCCGTCGGCGGCCACATCCCGCACCCACATGCCCCCGGGACCGTCGCCGAGCAGGGGCGTGTCGTGCACACTGAGCCCCGCCGGGCGGCCCCGATCGTCGAACCTCAGCTCCAGTCCGTCGGCAGTGGCCAGTCTCGCCCCGGCTGTGCCGTGGGCGGCGGCGCCCTCGACCACCGTGGCGGAGGCCCTGTCGAACAGGAGCCCGGCGCCGGCGTCCAGCTCCTGCAAGGACACGTCATCGAACCAGACGGTCCCGCTAACGCCGCGTCGGAAGAGAAGATGCACGGTGGCGAGTTTCACCGGCTTGGTGACGACGAAGCTGTACTCCCCGTACTGCCAGTCGTGGGTCCCCATCTGAAATGTGGCGCGCTGGCCCCACAGACTGGTGCCATCGGCATAGGCCAGGTCCACCCAGACCGAATACTCAGGTCCGCGGTTGCCCTGAGCCCCGTCGGCCTTGCTCCAGGCGCTGACCACCAGGGGCCGGGGACGGTCCTGATTGAGGTGCACGTCCTGGCTGATCCAATACAGCTTCTCCGTGCCCGGTTTGGAGAACTGGACACAGCGCTGCCCGGTATGGGCGCCGGTAGTGTCCAGCGTCCAGTCGTCATCGTTTTGACTGCTCCAGCCCACGGGGAGGCCATCTTGCACCTCCTCGAACCCCGGGTTGGAGAGGAGGTTGGGGCCGCGGGCGGCGGCGGTATCCAGGGGGAGAAGGACCGGGGCGGCGTGCAGGGCCGCAGCGGCGAGGGTGAGGGCGGCTGCCAGTATCACGGCGCACTTGTGCATGGTTGCCTCCGGATGAGGGTGTAGGGGGGAGGGTCGAGCTGGGAGGCGGCGAGGGCCGACGGCGAACGACCGTGGCGCGTGGCGCGCAACGGCACCGACGGCGGTGACGGCAAGAGACCCCTGCCGTTGGTGGGGCGGGCCCCGCTGGGCGGGACCCGCCGCCGTTAGCTTCCGTTCGCCGCTCTCCGCCGTTCCCTTTCGTCTGCCGTTCTCCGTGGAACTCCGTGCTCTCCGTGTCTCCGTGGTCAGACGTTTCCCGGCCGTTCCGTTCGTCGTTCTCCGCCGTTCCCTTTCGTTTGCCGTTCTCCGTGGAACTCCGTGCTCTCCGTGTCTCCGTGGTAAGCCGTTTCCCGGCCGTTCTCCGCCGTTCTCCTCACCCGAGGTCCACCGCGATCCATCTTTCCGGCCCGGCGTGGGCCAGCTTTCTCGGAAAGCCGGAGCGCAGGAACTCCATGTAGCGCACCACCTGCTCGATCGGTGCCTCAATGGCGTGGCGCTCGGCCAGGGCCCCTCTGACCTGCTCGGGGGTACAGGGTGCCAGCTCGGCGACGATGTCGAGGATCTTGTCCGAGGTCTCCTGGGTCAGCTTGCTCAGATCGGCCATGTGGCTTCACCCTTTCTCCGTGGCCTCGATGGCGGCGCGAAGACCCTCGGAGACGTGCTTGGCCGTCTCCTCGGAGATCATGCAGTTGGTGTTGACCAGCCGCGGCAGGATGCTCTCGGCATTGGGGCACAGGCCGTCCTTGTACTCATAGCTGCCCTCGTAGTACGGACAGCGGTGGCGCGGGCAGCCCTTGTTTTGGTAGGCCATGGGCTGGCGAAACAGCTTGTACTTGTAGGCGGGCACCTGGGTGAAGCCGATGTTCCAGTTGTCGCCGGTCTCGAACAGGGCCTGCTTGAAGGCCTCCAGATCGATGCCGTGCTCGTCGCCGCGATAGAGGAACGAGAAGATGTACGGCGAGTTGCCGCAGCCCTCCTTGATGGCCCGTGGCTGCAGCCACGCACAGCCCTCCAAAGCGGCGGAGAGGTGCCCATAGGCCTTCTGGTATTCCTCGATGTAGCGCTTGACCTTCTCGAGCTGGGCCAGGCCGATGGCGGCCTGCATCTCGGTCATGCGGAACACGGTGGCCAGGTGGGCCGGGGATTCGCCGAAGCAGGTGACGCTGCGGATCTTCTCGGCCAGCTCATCGTCGTCGGTGACGGCCATGCCGCCGTCGCCGGTGGTCATGTGCTTGCCCTGGCAGAAGCTGTAGATCCCGATGTGCCCCCAGGTCCCGGCGTACTTGCCCTTGTAGGGGAGGAACATGGCGTGGGCGCAGTCCTCGATGAAGACGATGCCCTTCTCATCCGCCAGGGCACGGAGGCCGTCCACCTCGGCCGGCTGACCCCACAGGTTGGTGGCGCAGATGGCCTTCGTCTGGGGGGTGATATTGGCCCGAGCCGAGGCGGGGTCCATCAGCCAGGTATCCGGGTACACGTCGGCCCAGGTGGGGTAGGCATTCTGCCACAGGGCCCCGATGGCGTGGAACTGCACCAGGGGGTCGCAGAGCACCTCGTCCCCGGCACCGGCGTCGGCGGCGAAGACCGCCGAGATCAGCAGCGACATGGCCGCATTGGCCGAGATGGCGTGCTTGACACCGTAGGCCTCGGCGAAGGCCTTCTCCAGCTTGCCCTGGAAGCCGGCGCCGCTCCCGGCCAGGGTGCCGCTGTCCAGAATCTGCTTGAGGTACTCAATCTCTATGCCGTCGAAACGATCTACGCCCATGATGGGGTCCTCCTGATGGCGCTTATTGTGCGTCGGCATGGTCTCTTATGGCACGTCCCGGCGGGCAGGAAAAGGGCTTGCGGTGGGGGGCCGTGGCGCGCGCGGCGGTGCCCGATCAGCCTTGCGCCGCCGGCGCAACCACCGGCACCTCACCGCTCTCGATCTCGTCTACAAGGCCGGCCAGTGTCCCGAAAGTAACGGCGTGCTCGGTTCTTGCCGCCTCCAGTAGCCGGTGCAGCAGTTGCTGTGACAGCCCGTCCTCGGCCCCGACGCACTGCACGTGGCAGACGAGGACAAAGGGTGCGTCGGCCTCGAAGACGCGGTGCAGATCGTCTATGGCCAGGGCCAGATGTGGCTCGATCTTCTCGGACGTCAGGTACCAGGCGTACTCGCTGGTGATGGGGATGTTGACGACCCGCTCGTTGACGTAGTGCGGTTGCGGCGGCACCTCCGGGTCCCAGTCGCCGGGATCCTCGTAGTTCTCGATGATGTACGCCCAGCCCCGGGGGTCCAGCACGCTGTTGGAAGCATAGCGCAGGCCGGCCTCGGCCATGACTTCGTACAAGTCCGGGGTCTGGGAAAGGGCTCCGGTGCGGAACACCAGAGGCGGCCGTCCGAAGGCCTCCTGGTAGATGGCCATGGCGGTGTCGAGCTTCTCCACATACAGCTCCCGGCGCCAATTGTGTCCGTGTCTCTGGGTGTCGCGGCGCAATTCGCCCTCGGCGTCGCCGTCGTGGAGGGCGCAGATCATCCTCGGATAGGGTCCAAACTCGCAGTCCTTGTGGTCCAGCCCGTGGAGTTGGCAGTCGTGGCCATCGGCCTCGGCGGACTTGAGCGCCGCCAGCCACTCCGTCTGCAGGTCCAGCCGCCAGCCTCCTTCGCCCCGGGGCACGACCATGAAGCTGGCAGGCACCTGCTCTTCGTCAAAGAACCGACGTGCGCGGTCGAATAGTGCCCGGTCCTGGATCAGGCCGCCGGGGTCGTCAACCGTTACGATGAAGCGCCTGCGTGAGGCGGTTGTCATCTGCGATCCTCCCGCCGTTGTCTGCTGGAAAGTCCAGCCGTTGTCTTCCGTTCTCCGCGCCTGTGTGGTTGTTCGTGTGGTTCTGGTGATGCGCGGCCCCGGAGTCGTTCTGGAGCCTGGCCCGGGCACGGGGCCTCGGGCCGGATGGGTCCCGTCGCCGCTACGCGGCGCCACCCATTCGTCCCCTCCGGGCGCGGGCTCAGGGATCCGACGCAGCAATACTAGATGCCCATATACACCGACTTGTGCACAGATGAATCAAGTTCTGGGGTCGCGATCACGCCGTTCGTG
>CAYRFY010000446.1:0-7081 GCA_964423635.1 uncultured Armatimonadia bacterium
ATCAAGATCACCCGGCACGACCGGGCCTGGCAGTTCGTGGACGGCGGACAGGTGCGCGGCTCCGACGAATGGACGATGTACATCGACTATCCGGACTATCCCAACCAGGTGCTGTTCGCGGAGGGCAATATCCGCATCCGTGGCGTGCTGCCGGCCCGTCCGGCCGGCGGACGCGACTACAACCTGACGGTGGTCTCCGGAGGCACGATCTACATCGACGGGCAGATCCTCAGCCCGCAGGACGGCTACGGTCGCAACCCCGGCACCGGTGTGGGTTACACGCCGGGACAGCCGGTGCCCGACGAGCACAATACCAAGATCGCGTTGCTGGCCCGAGACTGTGTGACGCTCAATGCCACCCGTCTGGCGCCGCAGATCGTGGCCGGCGACATCTCGGCCGCCCCGGACGATCCGGTGAACCCCGATCCGCTCCAACAGCACTGGGAGCTGTCGGCCGAGACCTCGGGCGCGGCGTACACCTCTTGGATGTTCGGCGAGCCGGTGCTGGGCGGCCACCGGGTGGGCATCTCGGTGCTCCACACCGCGCAGGACCCAGGCCCGGCGGCGATGTCCATGAGTGTGTATGACTACATGGGTGGCTGGACCTGGCGCCCCTTCATCTTCAACGCCGCCCCAGTGGACACCCAGGGCGATAGGTTCTACTTCGTCCAGGAGGGGCTGCTGACCGATCCGGCCGATGCCGCCAATGTGGAGCGCGCCCTGACCCCGGACTGGGGCCAGCGGGTGGCCACGAGCCCTGCGGTGCCCTTCGACATCAGCCCCTATCTGTCGGATGAGAACGGTGGCAGCGGGATGCCGGCCTATATGCGGTCGATCGCCATCAGCGCGGCGGACCCGATGCTGGCCGGCGCCGGTGCCGGGAGCGGCTCCACGGAGTACTGGCTGAAGAAGTGGAAGGTGTACGAGGACGACGGGTCGGGGAATCCGACCGGCGCGATCCATGCCAAGATCAATGCCCTGATCTACGCCGAGAACGGCTGCTGGTTCGTGATCCCGGGCTCGTACTATGACGCATCTCGGCAGTCCACCGACGCGGCGGCTCAGACCGCCTTCGCCCGGCGGATGCGCCGGTACAACTACGACATCTGCGTGCGGGGCATGATCACCGAGGCCTTCCATGCCGAGCCCGACGCGGTGCGCGACTGGAGCGACAAGTGGGCCTACCCGGTGGCTGACAGCGGCTGGGGCACCATCCGGTACGAGTTCGATGAGTCCCTGCGCCGGGCACGGGATCAGGCGATCACCACCCTCGCCGGCAATCAGCGAGTGGCGGCGGCGGTGCTGGCCACGGAGCAGGCGAACCTGCCGGTGCTGCCATTGCTGCCGGTGAGCCCCGATCTGGTCTTCTACGGCGAGGGATGGTAGGCCACACCGGCTCGCCGGGGAGGCGGTCCCTGCGGGGGGATGGGGCGTCGGTGCAGGCGACCAACCGATGAAGCGAGTTCGGGGGCTGCAGCCCAGCCGTTCGCAGGCGCGTAGGTCGGGCTTTCCAGCCCGACTCGGTCCCGCAAGGCGGGAACCGCCGTCGTCCACTGAGACGAGCCCTCAGGGGGCGCCTGGTCGGTCTGTAGCGAAGCTTCGTCAGTCCACTGACGGCCGGGCGGACGCCGGTCGTGCGGCCAATACTGCGGAGGTAGATGGTAATGCGAGCCACCGGGCCCAAGCTGCCCTTCTTGCTATCGGCGATGGTACTTTTCGCCCTCGGACAGGCCTGCGCTCAGAGGCTGGTGTTCGATGAGGCATCTACCCCGCGGGTGATCAAGGCCTGCGTGCTCACTCAGAACGGGGGGTCGGGAGTCGTGGCCGAAGAGGCCCTCCTCGGCCTGCAGAAGGCCCCCTTCCGTCCGCAGGGGTGGAGGTTCGCAAACCCGCTGGCTCCCACCGAGACCGTCACCGGAATGTCTCGCCCCACGGGCGTGCCGGACGGCTGGCCCGTGCTGGATACCTGGCCGGTCTACTGGCAGGCGGGCCTTACCACCGCCGCGGGCGTCAACCACATCGCCGATACCCACCGTCTCGTCGGGATGGACGTCATCTACATGCCGGTGAGCCTCAACGTCCTCGCCGAGCAGCGGGACGGCCTGATCCAGGCCGTGGAGGACGGGGCGCTGCTGTGGATCGATGCCGCCGACGTCTCGGCCGCCGCCAGCCCTGTGCTCGCCACTTTGGCTCCCCCGCGGGTGACCCCCACCGGTGGGGCCGGGGCCGTCCCCGATGGGGTGGCCTTTGAGATTCTCGACGCTCCCAGCATCGCCACCCGCGTGGGCGCGAATGCCTTCAACATCACCGACCGCTTCGCCAATCACGAGAACTCCGGCTATTTCGACGGCCTGTTTGAGCTAACGGCCACCGATGTGGGGTTGTTTTGCACCTCAACCGACCGGCTTTTCTGGCCCCATGTGGACGCCGGCTGGACGCATAACAGCGATGTCCAGTTCCTGCCGGTGATCCTCGGCCTGGATGCCGGGGGCGCCCTGGTGGGGCCTGTGGCGCTGACCGCGCAGTACGGCCGGGGGACGATCCTCATCACCACCGGGGCGGTCGGGAACCGGCTGGCCTCGTGGCTGACCAATGCGGACGGTCCCGACCCGGCGGAGACGGCGGCGCTGAAGTTCGCCTACAACGCCATCAACCGGCACCTGCAGATGCGGCAACTGGCCGCGGCCGGAGGCCGCGCGGCCTCGACCAGCACGAAGGCGCCCGTGGAGCTGCAGTGGCAGTACCCGGCGGCCAACCGCCGCGACAAGACGGGCGCGCAGATCTCCTTCGGTGCGGTGGTTGCCGCTCCGGTGCAATACGACGGCCGAGTGTATGTGATCACCACCCGGGCCACGGGAGACGGCGAGGACGGCCGGGCTCGCCTGGTCTGTCTGGACGCCGAGCCCGAGCGGGACATTAGCGGCAATGGCGATGCCGACGATGGGATCCCCGACTTTTCCACCGGCACCCAGTATGACGTGATCTGGGAGTACGTGTTCGCCGCCGGTCTCACTCCGAGAGCCTCGGGAATCACCATGGCCACCATGACCGACGGGGATGGAGAAGTGGTCCCCGCGGTGGTCTGTGCGCTCACCGACGAGAGCCCGGATTCCGGTGACGGGGGACTGGTGTTCTGCTTCCACGGCCGCGATGGCAGCGCCCTGTGGACCAACCCCTTCGCCGTGACCCCGTACGGTGCCGACGCGGCCGTCTGCGACATCTCCACTCCCGTGTGCCACAACGGCTGGGTGTACTTCCTGGCCTCCGAGTATGACGATACCCTCCCCTCAGAGCAGGCCGAGATCGAGGATCAGGCGGTGGATGCCACCTATGGCCGCGCCTGGTGCATCGACCTGCAGACCGGGGGCGAGCTGAACAACGACTCCACACTCGGTGGCGCGGTGTGGGTGTTCCCGGCCGCTCACCTGGACCGCACTCCAACGGGCGTCGGCGAGCCCCAGCGCTCGCTACCGTGCTTCAACGATCCGCGATGGGTGGCGGGTGTCGGCGGCGCCGGAGCCGGGCTTCCCAGCGATGAAGTCCCGCCCCTGGCCACCCCCCGGCCGGTGATCACCTCCGGGGCGACGGTGAATGATGAGATCACCGCCGGCACGGTGCGCAGAGGCATCGTGGACGCGCTACTCGTGTGCGGGACGCCGGTGACGCACAGGTATGAGGACACCCTGGCCGGAGGCAATGCGACCAGGATTCGGACGGACTGGACGGACTGGCAGAACCGGGGCGGCGGCAGTGAGTTCTGTCTGGTGCCGACGCCCACGGGCGGCGACGGGAACAACCCGCCGCACCCGCGCCTGAACCGGGAGTATTACTCGGTGGCGCTGGCGGCTCCGGTGCAGGCATGGGGAGCCAATCAGCCGGTGCGGCAGGGCTATGTGAACGTGACCGGCACTCCCGAGCTCTCCGATCCGGTGCCGGCGGCGGTGGCGGGCCGGCGAGTGGTGAGCTTTCCCAGCGTGGACGATTCGGATGAGGGCGTGCGTCAGTTCATCGCGCGGTGGTGCGGGGAAGATCATGTGGATGTGCTGAAGGCCCAGCGGGGGATGGACATCGAGATCGAGTACACCTCCACCACTTCCGGCACCCCGGGGCGTGAGGCGTACCGCCTGCCGGGGCCGGTGCGGTGGAGTCGGCAGTACAAGACGACTCTGGCCGAGAACAACGAGACCCGGACCGGCTCGGCGGTGGCGGTGGGCAATACGGTGTTTTGCCCGACGATGCCGCCGGTGGACTGGACCGTGACCCCGCCCGCGACGCACGACGGCACCCCGGCCCACGGGGACACCCCCACAGGCCTGATCACCGCGGTGGAGACCGAAGGCGGCAATCTGCAGTATCGCATCGACCCGCGCATCGCGCTGCCCGTGGCGCTGGACCCCACCGCCGAGCTGGGGGCCCGCAATGCGCAGGCCCTGCTCCCGGCGGGTCCGGCGGCCGATGACGGCACGCTCATCGCGGCCACGACCCTGTGGCAGATCGGCGGGCCGGTGAGTGGCGGCATGCCCTGCCTCAGCGCCGTGGTGGGCCTCAAGCAGGAGGCAGACCTGGAGATTCATCTCGGCGCCGATCCGGCCCTGGGCGACAATGTCACCGTGGTGCCGGGGTCTGTCTCTCTGCACCTGATCGAGAATCTGGATGTGACGGCGGCGCCGGGCACCCCCGACGACGCCTCCCTGATCCCCCCGACCGCCTACACGGTGGACCCGTTGCGGCGCATCATCCGCATCGACCCGCAGAAGGCACATGACGTGGAGGTCGATGAGCTCGCCGCCGGGGGTACCTATCAGTGGCCCAACCCGATCAGCGGCAAGGCCGTGCTGGCCATCTGGGTCGGGAGTGACGGCAATACGTACACGGAGACGCGGCTTCTCGATCCCGGCTTTGAGTTCACGTATGTGCCGGGCTTTGTCAAGCTCCATCGGTATCCGGTGATGCTGGACAGCGTCCGGGTGTATCTGCCCGACGACACGCCGGGCCTGCAGGACAACGTCCAGGTGCTGTTCGACGGTGCCGGCGGTGTGGTGGCGGCCGAGGCCGGCGAGCCACCGGTGGCCTACAACTGCACCGGGGCCGGAGCCGTGCCGACGCTGCCCAACGGCTGGCTGGACATGCGCCGGGGCTTCGTGGACCTCAACGGCAACGGCGGCTACGACGCCGGGACGGACCAGGAGGTTCCCTTTGGGACCGAGGTCCTGATCGCCTATACCGGGTACTATGAGCCCGCCACCGGCTGGACGGCCCCGGCGGGTTACCCGGCGGCCTATGCGCCGCAGCAGGGCTTCACTCCGATCCCCAACCCGATGCTGGGGCTGTCGGCGGAGATGCAGCAGATCCCGGTGGAGTTTGGCCCCTCGATCTCCACGCCGACGGCGGCGGGGAAGACGGCGCTGGTGGGTACGGCGCCCTTCGACCCGCAGTGGGACGGCAGCTACCCGCTGCCCGGCGGCGCCACGTCCCGGGCGGAGACCTTGCTGGCGGTGAACTGGGGCAATCGCCGCGAATCCATGGCCTGGGGCCACACCACGGCGCCGGCCGCCATCGATGAGAATGATGACGGCATCGACGCCACCCAGGACCCCACCGAGCCCATTCCGATGGTGGCGCCGGTTGCGGCGGTCTCCGGCGGCGCGCTGGTGGGCTCCTCCACCAACGGCGTCCGCGGATACCTGAGCAAGATGAGCACCACCCGGACGCTGATCTGCGGGGGGAGCCGGATCATCGAGTGTGTGGGCTCTCAGCCCTTCCGCACGATCATCGGCTACAACCAGGGCGGCACGGTGCGGCCGTTCCGGCAGATCGCCAAAGCCACGGCGCTGCCCAACGGCAATCTGCTGGTCGTGGACACGGGCAATAGCCAGGTGGTGGAACTGGACGAGATGGGCAATGTGATCTGGCCCCGCAACGTCCCCACCTCGCTGCGGCTGAACCAGCCCACGGACGCCTGGCGCTACACGACGACGACGGCCACGGGCGACAAGTGGGCGCACACGGTGATCGCCGATGCGGGCAACCGGCGTATCATCGAAGTGGTCACCAAGGACATGGTGACACAGTCGCACGAGGTGTATCTGGTGTCGCCGGCGGCGTGGGACCCGGAGGCCGACGGCAAGGCCATCGAGTTGCAGTACCAGACGGCCCAGCCGATCCTGGACCCGCAGACCGGGCACCTGTGGGGCTATCTGGCCTCGGCGGCGAACTGGAACTCGCCGCTGATCGTGGAGCCGCCGCGGTTCGACGCCGCGGGCAATCACTACGCGGCCTCGATCAACCCGCCGGCGGGCACCGCGGTGCTGGGGGCCTACATCGGCAACCCGCCGTACACCGGCCCGGGCGCCTTCGAGCCCGGCATGCTGCCGCCGATTACAGCCGGGGCCGTGTGGGACCGCTGGGCCTTCATCGAGAGCCTGGAGTTCCGGAACATCCGCCAGGTGGAGTATGTGAGCTACGGCAACGCCGACTTCGGCGAGGCGGATAATACCTTCCTGTGGGTGGTGGCCTCGGACTATCTGGGGCTGCCGGGCGACCCGATGGGAGTGTGGGAGTTCGGTATTCCCGCCCGGATCGGCGACCCGCTGGTGCGGTTCACCCGGGCCAACTATGTGCTCAGCGGGCAGGCGACGATTCCTTTGCCCGATGGCAGTACCTATACGAAGACCTTCTTCCCGACATCGGCCAAGAGGCTGCCGGATGGGAGCTATCTGCTCAGCAACTACGCGGGCGCGGTGGAGAACATGGTGCCCGCTAATCTGGACCCCGTGATGTGGTCCAAGGCGCTGACCAGTGAGATTCTGCGGGTGGATGTGACGCGGGCGGGCGGCCCGTACCCGGTGACGGTCCTGGGGCGCAACACGATACCGGACCCCCGGAAGCCCATGTGGCCGGAGCCGCTGGGGCTGGTGACGTATGCGGAGAGGTTCTAGCAGGGGGCCGTTCACCTCTCGGAGGCCCTTGGGGCCTCTTGCGGGAGAGGTCGCGCCGGCCGTATCGGCGCGGGTGAGGGGGGCGTCTGCCGTTCACCTCTCGGAGGCCCTTGGGGCCTCTTGCGGGAGAGGTCGCGCCGGCC